>NZ_PZKQ01000059.1:0-52521 GCF_003046645.1 Escherichia sp. MOD1-EC6475
CCTGAAGGGAAAGCTGCACGTAATCAGCAAGCGATATACGCAGCGAATTGAGCGGCATAACCTGAATCTGAGGCAGCACCTGGCACGGCTGGGACGGAAGTCGCTGTCGTTCTCAAAATCGGTGGAGCTGCATGACAAAGTCATCGGGCATTATCTGAACATAAAACACTATCAATAAGTTGGAGTCATTACCCACTCATTAATGTAGCATTAACGATGATGACCAGGGCCAACCCCGTCAATGTCATCATAATGATAAAACTGTAAGAACCAGGATCAAACTTAAACAATAAACCGGCCAGCATACTGATTAAAAACATCGCTCCCGCTGTGCAGAACACGACGGTAATGGCAGAGACAGGTGCTAAACTTGCAACGACAATTGCCACCAACGATATTAAAAACAGATATATTACGCCTGATATGGCAGCATTTATCTTATTGATATCTTTACTTAAGCCATACATACAAAGTAATAACAATCCTATGGCGACATACATCGGCGGTGAATCATATTTTGTTGCCGTGATTTCGGGATGCTTAGCTATCCAGGCCAGTCCTGCGGTTGCCGCCAAACCGAAAGCGGTAATGAGCCATATGGTGTTTAATATCCTGGCCTCGCGGAGAAAATCGAGTTTATTGTTGTTTTGCAAGTATGATTCCATTCTTTTCGTTGTCCTTAGATAAGAAAATTAATATCCATTGTAAATAAATTCACAATCACACATATACAATACTAATGCGTTCCTGCATTCTGATACGCTACAGTCCTGTCACAAAGTATGTTTTACGCCAGACTAATGTTTATTGTTTCCTTAATAACAATGAGGGGACATCGGGCGATGTCCTCTATGCATAAAATCACAGCGGATTCGGACTGGCTTCGCGATAAGAAACATTTTTCTTCGGTGATGCGAAGGTGTCTCGCAGATCTTTATATTCATATATTTTGGCACGGGTGCCATCAGTTACTGGAATGGAGGAGTGCGGACGATAACACTGAGATAATGGCGAATTGCAATGCTCTTCGTGGGTAGAGATGCCCAGCCAGTCAAGAATCATCGCATAGTTATTAAGCAATGAATAAACTTCTTGAATGTGTCCAAGTTTACGCGGTTGACTGGCGATAGCAGCCTGGCTATACCAGATAAATTGCGGTACATCGTAGGCTTCTTTACTGGGAGTATCTGCGGCGTGCATATAATACGATGGAATATTGGGATTTTTCTCCAGACCGTGGTCAGAAAAATAGAGTAATGAGGATTTACTTCCCTCCAGTCTTTTCATGATTTCGCCAATGATGTAATCGGTAAATCGTATGGAGTTGTTGTAGCAATCCTCGTATTTATCCCCAGTTTTAATTTTACCTGCCCATTCAGGGTAGCGTGTACAGGCAATTTCATGGCTACCATTACCATGTAGCAGTATTAATTTCTTACCCTTGACTTTTAATGCTTCATCCAACAACGGCAGAAGGCTATCATCGTATTCCTCGCTTACCCAATGTGTATTATTACTGGAACGACCAATGAGCGTAATATAGTTATTATGCTTCCCGGACATACCCACGGTACTTAACCAGGTAGTCTGATACCCCACTTTATTAGCTACGGCAATAACATTATTTGATAAGTCCGCAGTGGTAAAACTTTCTGTTGTCGCTTTACTGAGGATCATCGGAACAGAAGTTACTGTTGCCGCCGCTGGAGAAACTGCATTATCAAAGATAAGCGCCTGTGGTCCAATCTCATTTTGTACAGGCGTGGTATTGATACCAAAGCCATACAAACTCATATTACTGCGCCGTACAGACTCCCCTACGATAATAACATAATTTTCAATATCCGTTTCTTTAGCTATCAATCCCGGTAAATCCACATCAATTTGTTTTATTTCTCTGGCAAAAGAAATATCTCGATAAGCAATAATAAAATCGGCAGCGGTATAAAATGGTGTAAATCTTAACACCCTGGAGCTTAATGGAGAGTATCCTCCAAGACCATCTTTTTTCTGTTTACTCCATTGATTGTAACTAAACCATGAGATAAATATTAATAGTATCACCAGTGATGCACATTGAACCTTAGTAGACACACACTTAACGCCCATGTGTATAGAAAAATAAGTCAGCAAGAAATAAACAACACATAGTGGCATCCAGGATAGATATAACCCCGACATTGCTTTCACTTCAGACCAGTGGGTTTCCATGATACTCATTGCAAAGATAATATTAAATTCACTTTGATAAATTTGCCATGTACAAAGCGCGACCATAAAATTAATGGTCAATAATAGTGACACACTCAATGCCACTATTTTCCCAACAAATAATCGATAACACCCTGTCAAACAGAGGATGATTAGCAAGTTGCAGATACCGACGCGCAGGATAACTCTCAATGGCTGTAAAAAATAAACAGGCCAAAGCTGGAGTAATACAGACACAAGTAGCAATGCGATGAAAATGTATTTTTTTGACTGCCGTGGATAAGCCGTTATCGATGGTAATACGAAAGACATAGAACCCTGTCCCATTTATTATATGAATATATATTAAAAAATTAATCCCATTGAGATATATTATCAGCAGATGATTGATTTTTACCCGCAAGCATTTATTTAACAGATGAATATCACCAGCCATTAATAAAACCGTAGGATTGTACTCTATTTTCTTTTAGGTATACCAGATTTATAAAAATGCATCACATGCATAGATATAAAGATATAATCAATATGAATTATATCTTTATGCCTATTTTTTAAATATATACTTATTATCGAATAGACAAAAAAAATCCCGGTGTCATTCCGGGATTTTATAAGAAATGCGTTTAACGGCGGTTGCCAAAGATCCGCAGCAACATCAGGAACAGGTTGATGAAGTCCAGATACAACGTTAATGCGCCAAGAATGGAATATTTACGCAGGTTCGACGTGTCGCGGGTATCAATCTGTTCACCCATATTTTTCAGTTTCTGAGTGTCATACGCCGTCAGTCCAACAAAGACAATCACGCCGATGTAGGTGACTGCCCACATCAACGCTTCGCTTTTCAGCCAGAAGTTCACCAGCGAGGCGATGACAATACCGATTAATGCCATAAATAGCATATTGCCGAAGCCACTTAAATCGCGTTTCGTGGTGTAACCATACAGACTCATCGCGCCAAACATCCCGGCGGTGACAACGAAGGTACTGGCAATAGAGGCGGCAGTGTAGACAATGAAAATACTGGAGAGCGTTAAGCCCGTTAGCGCCGAATAAAGCATAAAGAGCATCGTCGTTACGCCCGCGCTGAGTTTTTGAATCATCGCTGATAACACGATAACCAGAGCTAATTGCGCGATTATCAAACCGATTAAGAAGACCCGGTTAGTGAATAACAGCTCCATAACGGCGGCAGAATTAGCCGCATACCAGGCAACAAATGCGGTCAGCAACAGGCCAACTGTCATCCAGCCATAGACCTGCGCCATATAGGTTTGCAAGCCAGCACGGGGTTGTACGATTGAATCTGAACGTGGAAATCTGTCCATGACTTTCTCCTGAAGATATAAGGAATATCTAAAGGATACTGCAAATGATGAGGGTGTGCATCGAGGCAGCGTAAACGCATGTCCAGAGCGGTGAAATTGCCGGATGCAGCGGTGCCTTATCCGGCCAACAAAAAACTACCAGCGTTTTGCCGCCTGCTGATCGCTCTCCCTGGCTTCGACCCAGCGATCACCTTCCGGCGTGGCTTCGCGCTTCCAGAACGGTGCGCGGGTTTTCAGATAATCCATAATAAACTGCCCGGCTTCAAACGCGCTGCTACGGTGTGCGCTGGTGACGCCGACAAAAACGATTTCATCGCCCGGCCATAATTCGCCAATGCGGTGAATCACCGTGACGCGTCCCAGCGGCCAACGGTTACGCGCCTCATCCACGATTTCAGCCAGTGCCTTTTCCGTCATCCCCGGATAGTGTTCGAGGGTTAATGCTTTTACACTGTCGCCCAGGTTATGGTTGCGCACCTTACCGGTAAACGTGACCACTGCACCATCTTCGTCACGCTCCGCCAGCCACGGGTACTCTTCCCCTACACTGAACGGCTGCGGGCCGACAACAATTTTGGTTTCTGCCATCTTAACCTCCGGTTACCGGCGGGAAAAAAGCCACTTCGTCGCCGTCAGTCAGCGGATGGTCAAAACTCACCAGCGTCTGGTTGACGGCGGCCAGTAATTTGCCATCTTCCAGCGCCAGCGCCCAGCGATCGCTCTGCGCTGCCAGGTGTTGGCGCAATGCTTCTACGTTTGGGAAATCCGCAGCCACTTCGGTTGCATCTGTTCCCACCAACTCACGCACCTGGGCGAAAAAAAGAACTTTAATCATCCGCTTCCACCTTAAAATCACCCGACTTGCCGCCGCTCTTCGCCAGCAAACGTACCGGGCCAATCACCATATCTTTTTGCACCGCTTTGCACATGTCATAAATGGTCAGCGCCGCCACAGAGGCTGCGGTTAATGCTTCCATTTCGACACCAGTTTTGCCGGTCAGGCGGCAAAGCGTTTCAATTCGTACCCGATTATGTTCCGGCTCGGCCTGTAAATTGACTTCAACTTTGCTGAGCATCAGCGGATGACAGAGCGGGATCAGATCCCAGGTGCGTTTTGCCGCCTGAATACCGGCAATGCGCGCAGTGGCAAATACGTCGCCTTTGTGGTGGCGACCATCAATGATCATCGCCAGCGTCTCACTGCGCATGGTGACAAAGGCTTCGGCGCGCGCTTCACGTACAGTTTCCGCTTTGGCGGAGACATCCACCATGTGCGCTTCGCCAGCGGCGTTGATATGGGTCAGTTGCGACATACTTATTTCTTCAAATGTGGATGGAAATTGCACGGACGCGTACGGGCATCCAGCTGCGGGGCAATGATATTTTCCCAGGCGGTGCGGCACGCTTTGGTTGAACCAGGCATGGCGAAAATCAGTGTCTTGTTAGCAACACCCGCCACCGCACGAGATTGCAGCGTTGCGGTGCCAATCTCTTCGAACGACAGCATACGGAACACTTCGCCGAAGCCTTCGACTTCACGATCGAACAGCGGCAGCAGTGCTTCTGGCGCCTGATCGCCTTCCGTCAGGCCAGTACCACCTGTAATCAGCACCACTTGCACATCGTCGCTGGCGATCCACGCAGATACCTGGGCACGGATGGCGTAGCGATTCTCTTTGACAATGGCTTTATCGACAACGTGATGGCCTGCTTCCTGCGCCGAGTCGCGCAGATAGTGGCCGGAGGTATCGTCTTCTTCACCGCGACGATTAGAAACCGTAAGAATAGCAATACGGGTCGGGATAAATTCAGTGCATACCTGACTCATCTGATCTCTCCTTTTGACGTTTTAACCGCCAATGTACGATAAGTTTTGCGTAATACCGGTGTTGTTTTGATGCAGGAAATGGGTCTGTTTTTTCTCCCGCAGCGCCGCCGAAATACGTGCTTCCAGCGCCTGTTGCTGGGTATCGTCTTCCAGCAGATCGCGCAGATTAACGCCGCCCTCACCAAACAGGCAAAGATGGAGTTTACCAATGGAGGAGACGCGCAGGCGGTTGCAGGTGGCGCAGAAGTCTTTTTCATACGGCATGATAAGGCCGATCTCTCCGGCGTAATCCGGATGACAAAAGACTTGCGCGGGGCCGTCGCTGCGTTGACGAAGCTGATGGAGCCAGCCACGACGCAGCAGCTCGTCACGCAGAACCTGACCAGAGATATGGTGCTTACGGAAGAGTTCGCTGCCCTCGCCCGTTTCCATTAGTTCGATAAAACGTAGCTGAATGGAGCGATGCTGGATCCAGTTCAGAAAGGTGTCGAGTTGATGATGATTGACATCCCGCATCAGCACGGTATTGACTTTGACCTTCTCAAACCCGGCTTCAAATGCGGCATCGATGCCTGCCATTACCTGGTTGAATTTATCCTGCCCGGTAATGGCGTGAAACTGACGGGCGTCGAGGCTATCAACGCTGACGTTAATGCCCGTCAGGCCTGCATCGCGCCAGTTCGCGACATCGCGTTCCAGACGGTAACCATTGGTAGTGACCGCAATCTGGCGAATAGCGTCGTTTTCCCGCACGGCGGCGATGATATCGGTAAAGTCACGGCGTAAAGACGGCTCGCCGCCTGTCAGGCGAACTTTTTCGGTGCCCAGACTGGCGAAGGCGCGAGTAACCCGACGAATTTCATCGACGGTCAGGAAGCCTTTATTAGTGACGCCGCTCGGCTTGTAGCCATCCGGCAGGCAGTAGGTGCAACGAAAGTTACACACATCGGTAATCGACAGGCGCAAGTAGTAAAACTTACGCGCAAATGCATCAGTCAGTTGTGAAGCCATGTACACCTTTCCAGATACGGGAGGCGAAGTCATTTCTTCCTTCGCCCTGGTGGCAATCTTTATGAGCATTGTCACGGCCAAAGCACCGTATCAGTTGACCCAGGTGCAGAGGCTAGAGTGTTTAGTGGTTATGCCGATACTAGCGTGTAAATGAGATTTTTACCATTCACACTTTTCGCTATGTAATCATATATATAGCGTCATGATCGTGCTATTTCACTACAGAATAAGGGAAAATGACGGTTTTACTTTGATGTACATCATCAGCAATGCAGTGCGTATATCGTCCTTTAGAGGTAGAAAACAATTATTTATATCCTCAATATTGGCAGGTTAATTGCTGTTTCCCTGTCAGTTGCGCTACTGTAGCGCGGATAATCTGACTTCAGGAATTTATATGCGCAATCGTACGCTGGCTGACCTTGATCGTGTCGTTGCTCTCGGCGGAGGGCATGGACTGGGACGCGTTCTCTCCTCACTTTCGTCTTTGGGTTCTCGTTTAACGGGAATTGTGACCACCACCGATAATGGTGGTTCAACAGGGCGTATTCGCCGCTCAGAAGGCGGTATTGCCTGGGGCGATATGCGCAACTGCCTTAATCAGTTGATTACGGAACCCAGCGTCGCTTCCGCAATGTTTGAATACCGTTTTGGCGGTAATGGCGAACTTTCCGGGCATAACCTTGGAAACCTGATGTTAAAGGCGCTGGATCACCTTAGCGTACGGCCTCTGGAAGCCATCAATTTGATTCGTAATCTGCTGAAAGTGGATGCGCATTTGATTCCAATGTCAGAGCATCCCGTTGATCTGATGGCGATTGACGATCAGGGGCATGAAGTTTACGGCGAGGTGAATATTGACCAGTTAACCACGCCGATTCAGGAATTACTGTTAACCCCTAATGTGCCTGCCACGCGTGAAGCGGTACATGCTATCAATGAAGCAGATCTGATTCTTATCGGGCCAGGCAGTTTTTATACCAGCCTGATGCCGATCCTGCTGCTTAAGGAAATGGCGCAGGCATTGCGCCGCACGCCAGCTCCGATGGTCTATATCGGCAATCTGGGACGTGAACTTAGCTTACCAGCGGCGAATCTGAAGCTGGAAAATAAGCTGGCGATTATGGAGCAGTATGTCGGCAAGAAGGTTATTGATGCTGTAGTCGTTGGGCCGAAAGTGGATGTTTCTGCGGTCACCGACAGAATAGTGATTCAGGACGTACTGGAGGCCAGCGATATCCCCTATCGTCATGACCGCCAGTTGTTACATAACGCACTGGAAAAGGCGTTACAGGCGTTGGGTTAACGTGGCTGAGATTGCTGACCAGGCTTCTGGAGCAATGCGGCCTGTTCCCCTCACCCTAACCCTCTCCCCAAAGGGGCGAGGGGATCGTTCGAGCACTTTTTTGACTTCATAGTTAATCTGAGCCGGAAGAACATTCCGGCTTTCTCATCTCGTCACGACGCAGCAATAAACAGCTCGCGTAACTGATGCAACTGATCGCGAATTTGCGCCGCCTCTTCGAACTCCAGGTTTTGCGCATGTTTCATCATCTGCCCTTCCAGCTCATGGATTTTCTGCTGCAACGCTTTTGGCGACATATCCATCGGCACATTATCCGGCTCAACAATCGCGCGCGCTTTCCCTCTGCCCTTGGCTTTGGTTTTAGCAATGTTCTGCCCCAGCGCCAGGATATCGACCACTTTCTTGTTCAGCCCTTGCGGTGTAATGCCATGCTCTTCGTTGTACTTCTGCTGTTTCTCGCGGCGACGTTCGGTTTCACCAATGGCTTTCGCCATTGACGGGGTTATCTTATCGCCGTAGAGAATCGCTTTGCCGTTGACGTTACGCGCCGCACGCCCGATGGTCTGAATTAATGAACGTTCAGAACGCAGGAAGCCCTCTTTGTCGGCGTCGAGGATTGCCACCAGCGAAACTTCCGGCATATCCAGACCTTCGCGCAGTAAGTTGATGCCAACCAGTACGTCAAACTCGCCCAGACGTAAATCGCGGATGATTTCCATACGCTCAACGGTATCAATGTCGGAGTGAAGATAACGCACGCGCTCGCCGTGTTCTTCGAGATATTCCGTGAGATCTTCCGCCATCCGCTTGGTCAGTGTTGTGACAAGAACGCGTTCGTTAATTGCCGCTCGCTGACGAATCTCCGAAAGAAGATCATCGACCTGGGTCGCTACCGGACGCACTTCGATAATCGGATCAAGCAATCCGGTTGGACGCACCACCTGATCCACCACGTCGCCGCCTGATTTTTCCAGCTCGTAATTACCCGGCGTCGCAGAAACATAGATGGTTTGCGGGGCTAAAGCTTCGAACTCTTCAAATTTCAGTGGACGGTTATCCAGCGCAGATGGCAGGCGGAAACCGTACTCCACCAGCGTTTCTTTACGCGCCCGGTCGCCGCGATACATACCGCCAATCTGCGGAATGGTGACGTGTGATTCATCAACCACCAGCAGCCCATCGGCAGGCAGATAATCAAATAGCGTCGGCGGTGGCTCGCCAGGCCCGCGCCCGGAGAGGAAGCGCGAATAGTTTTCAATGCCCGAACAGTAGCCCAGCTCATTCATCATCTCCAGATCAAACTGGGTACGCTGGGTCAGCCGCTGCTCTTCCAGCAATTTGTTATTTGCCAGCAGTACCTTGCGCCGATCCGCCAGCTCTTCTTTTATCTCTTCCATCGCCTGCACAATGCGCTCGCGCGGCGTAACATAGTGCGTTTTCGGGTAGATGGTATAACGCGCAATGGTCGAAATAATCTGCCCGGTCAGCGGGTCGAAAAGTGAGAGACGCTCCACTTCTTCGTCGAACAATTCTACACGTAGCGCAACGTCGTCGGACTCTGCCGGGAAGATGTCGATCACCTCACCGCGCACGCGGAAAGTGCCGCGCTGGAACGCCTGGTCGTTGCGGGTATATTGCAACTCCGCCAGGCGGCGCAGGATAGCCCGTTGATCGATAATCATACCGACCGTGAGGTGCAGCATCATTTTGAGATATAAATCAGGATCGCCCAGACCATAAATAGCGGAAACTGACGCTACGACAATAACATCTCGCCGCTCCAGCAACGCTTTGGTTGCTGAAAGTCGCATCTGTTCGATATGTTCGTTTACTGAGGCATCTTTCTCAATAAACGTATCTGAACTCGGAACATAGGCTTCTGGCTGATAGTAATCGTAATAGGAGACGAAATACTCCACCGCGTTTTCCGGGAAGAACTCTTTCATCTCACCATATAGTTGCGCTGCCAGCGTTTTGTTGGGTGCCAGCACCATGGTTGGACGTTGCAGGTCAGCAATGACATTAGCAATAGTGAAGGTTTTTCCCGACCCCGTCACGCCGAGCAGAGTCTGATGCGCGAGGCCATCCTCCAGCCCCTCTTTGAGGCGTCGAATCGCCTCCGGCTGATCGCCAGAAGGTTTGAACGCGGAATTCAGTTTGAATGGTTTACTCATGAGTTGCTACCTGAAGGAATGGGCGGGCAGGTGTGTAATTTTACTCGTCATGATTAATAATGCCAATAAATTATACTGGATAAAAAAACAGTCTCACACCACAACATTTCTGTTACGCCGTAAACTAAGGTCTAAACCGTAGGCAAAATTGACGCTGTGACGAGATAAAACTCTGGTCTGCAGGGTTATCCCCAGAGCAATGGCTTTTTTAACATTTGTCAAGATGGCTGATGACGGATTTATTGCAGGAGATGACACTTTCCTGACAGCCATTGCATTTATATAACAGATTGAAAAATAACAAATATTTATTTAAGCCGTCTTTAGCGCCAATTTGCGTGCAAGCCGCGTATTCTCTCGCTTACCTTACGTTTTCTAACTCTAATGCACATGGTTATCCACAGGAATAGTGGATAACTGCCTGCAGCCCCTATGTCCAGCCGCCTGGGCAATTCCCATACTAATCGTATAATGCGGGGGTAAAATTTTTTTCGCGATTTTTTTAGCATTTTATTGGTTAAATTACGGGCGACCGAAGACGCGATCTCGCTCGCAATTCAACCAATTTTTTTGCTACTTCAGTGATGTGAGATTTATATATTTTCCGGTTAGCGCACTTTCTGGATTTTCCTGGAGCCAGGGGATTTCCCCCAGCAGCGGCGCGGGGATCATTCGGGTGAGCGTAGCCATATATTCACTGTGGCGTTTACCCTGCAGCGTGACATCGTTCGCCACCCAGCCTGCGAGTGTTAGCCCTGCCTGCTGTACGGCCTGTGCTGTCAGCATTGCATGATTGATGCAGCCCAGTTTTACCCCAACGACCAGAATCACCGGCAGTTGTTCCTGCGTTACCCAATCTGCAAACATGAACGAATCCGAAAGCGGCGTAAACCAGCCGCCCGCGCCTTCCACTAACACCCACTCAGCCTGGTGTTCCAGCGCACGTAATCCGGCGCTCATCACCAATGGGTCAATTGGCCTGCCCTCTTGCGCGCTGATGATATGCGGCGAGGTCGACTCTTCGAAGGTGTATGGATTCACCGTGGCGTAATCCAGCTGCAGGCTGCTGTTGCGCTGTAACGCCAGTGCATCGCTGTTGCGTAAACCTTCTGCAGTCATTTCGCTACCGGAGGCAACGGGTTTGTAGCCTGCCGTTCGGTAACCTGCGGCCTTCGCGGCCTGCAACAGTGCGCAACTGGCAACGGTTTTACCCACTTCGGTGTCCGTTCCGGTAACAAAATAGCGTTTACTCACGAGCAATTACTCCCAAAAAAAGATAATACGTCAGGGGATATAGCCCCTGCTGTTGCGGCCAGGCCATTTGCAGTTGTTGTAGCTGTGAACGGGTTAATACTCGCGGGTCGCGCCCTGCATGAAGATGCGTTGCGCCAATGCCTTTCAGCGAACGCATGGCACTGAGCGCATCATCAAACCACAGCGTGACAGGCTGCATATTATGTTGATAGCGAAAACCTTTCAGCGCCTGTTCAATATCTGCTGATGGTAAAAAGCGATTGGCATGGGGGCGTTCGTCTACCGCTTGCCACGCCTGATGCAATTCGGGTAACGAACCCTGCGCCAGCGTGGTAAACGCCACTACGCCGCCGGGGCGTACTACGCGACAAAGCTCACCTAATGCCGTGGATAAATTACCGCACCACTGCACCGCGAGATTGCTCCATGCAAGATCGAAGGTTGCAGTCGCTAACGGCAGGGATTCGATATCCCCCGCCAGATAATGATCTGCGGCATCCTTCTGGCGTGCCTGGGCAAGCATTGGTGGCGAGAGATCTAACGCCATCACCTGCTCGCTGCGCTCGCGCCAGTGGCGGCTCATCCAGCCAGGTCCACAGCCAGCGTCCAGCACACGGGCGTATTTGCGTTGCGGGAGCATTGCCAGTAAGGCGTCGGCACTGTGGCGCTGTAACTCTGCGTGTTGCTCATATTGTGAGGCAGCCCGACCAAATGCCGCCGCAATGGCTTGTTTATTGACCGTTGCCATGCAGCACCTCCAGCAAACGGTCGATATCCTGCGTTTCATGCACTGCGGTTAGCGTTAAGCGTAGACGCGCGGTGCCGACGGGTACGGTTGGTGGGCGAATCGCTGTTACCCAGCAACCTTGCTGACGCAGTTTTTCTGCCAGGCGTAATGCGCGAGCGTTATCACCGATGATTAATGGCTGAATGGCGCTACGTGAATCCGCAAGAGTAAACGGCAAACCCTGCACTCCGGCACGAAAACGCGTAATGAGCGCCGCCAGTTTTTCGCGCCGAGCATCACCTTCTTCACTGCGAATAACCGCCAGAGATGCGCGTAATGCCTGCGACTGCGCCGGAGGCATACTGGTGCTGTAGATAAGATGACGGGCAAATTGCAGCAGATAATCCGCCACAGTTTCAGAGCAAAGCACCGCCGCACCGCTGACACCAAATCCTTTGCCAAAAGTAACAACCAGCAATTCTGGTTTCACCTGCTGTTGCCAGCAGCTACCGCGCCCCTGTTCACCGATAACGCCCGTACCGTGGGCATCGTCGACCATCAACCAGCCATTGTGCTGCTGCGTCTCACGGTGGATTTCTGCCAGCGGCGCACTATCACCGTCCATACTGAATACGCCTTCTGTCACCACCAGTTGCAACCCCGGACAGGAGAAAGCAAGCAGGCGCGCCAGATGAGCGACATCGTTATGAGCAAAACGGCGAAGTGGCGCCGGACTTAAACTGGCAGCTTCCAGCAAGGAAGCATGGCTAAGCCGGTCGGCAACGATGCGATCTTCTTTTGCCATCATCGCGGCAATGACCGCCTGATTAGCGGCAAAACCAGAGATAAACAGCAGTGCCCGCGAATAGCCCAGCCACTCGGCCAGTTCTTCTTCCAGCGCCTGATGCGCCACGCTATAACCGCTGACGTGACCGGAACCGCCGCTACCGACGCCAAATTGCTCCGCACCCTGCCTCCAGGCACGGATAACTTGCGGATGATGGCTTAAACCTAAATAATCGTTACTGGAAAAGTTCAGATACTGGCGATCATCCGCCACCAGCCAGCGTCCGGCGCCTTGTGCCACCGGATAACGGCGACGCAGAGCATCGGCAGCACGCCGCGCATCGAGCGCCGCGTTAATCTTCTCCTGCCAGGTCATAGTGCTGCCGCGTTGTAGTATTCGTCAGTATCCGGGGTCATCAGCGCCTGTTCCAGACGTTGCTGTTGTTCGTTATCTCCCGCCAGAACGGCGGTTTGTTGCGGATTCAGCCCCAGTTTACGGAACAGTTGCAGGTCTTTATCTTCTTCCGGATTCGGCGTGGTTAGCAGTTTGCAACCGTAGAAAATCGAGTTAGCCCCGGCCATAAAGCACATCGCCTGAGTCTGTTCATTCATCTGCTCGCGTCCGGCAGAAAGGCGCACGTAAGAAGTCGGCATCATGATCCGCGCCACCGCAATGGTGCGAATAAAATCAAAGGCATCCACATCGTCGTTATCCGCCAGCGGCGTGCCTTTCACCTTCACCAGCATGTTGATTGGTACGCTTTCCGGCGGCGTCGGCAGGTTTGCCAGTTGCAGCAATAATCCGGCGCGATCTTTCACCGTTTCGCCTAAGCCAACAATGCCGCCAGAACAGACTTTGATCCCGGCATCGCGCACTTTTTCCAGCGTATCGAGGCGTTCCTGATAAGTGCGTGTTGTGATGATATTGCCGTAAAACTCCGGCGAGGTGTCGAGGTTGTGGTTGTAGTAATCCAGCCCGGCATCCGCAAGGCGCTGCGCCTGAGATTCACTCAACGTGCCCAGCGTCATACACGCCTCGAGGCCCATCGCTTTTACCCCTTGCACCATCTGCTCCAGGTACGGCATATCGCGTTCGTGGGGATTCTTCCACGCCGCGCCCATGCAGAAACGTGTCGATCCAGCCGCTTTCGCTTTGCGCGCCGACTCCAGCACCTGTTCAACTTCCATCAACCGCTCGGATTCCAGCCCGGTTTTGTAGCGCGAGCTTTGCGGGCAGTATTTGCAGTCTTCCGGACAAGCTCCGGTCTTAATCGACAGCAAAGTGCTGACCTGCACCTGACGAGGATCGAAATGCTGACGATGCACCTGCTGTGCTTCAAACAGCAGATCCAGCAACGGTTTTTCAAATAATTCTGTGACTTGCGACAATGTCCAGCGTGGGCGGTGAGCCATGGGGCTTCTCCAAAACGTGTTTTTTGTTGTTAATTCGGTGTAGACTCGTAAACCTAAATCTTTTCAATTTGGTTTACAAGTCGATTATGACAACGGACGATCTTGCCTTTGACCAACGCCATATCTGGCACCCATACACATCCATGACCTCCCCTCTGCCGGTTTATCCGGTGGCGAGCGCCGAAGGTTGCGAGCTAATTTTGTCTGACGGCAGACGCCTGGTTGACGGTATGTCGTCCTGGTGGGCGGCGATCCACGGCTACAATCACCCGCAGCTTAATGCGGCGATGAAGTCGCAAATTGATGCCATGTCGCATGTAATGTTTGGCGGTATCACCCACGCGCCCGCCATTGAGCTGTGCCGCAAACTGGTGGCGATGACGCCGCAACCACTGGAATGCATTTTTCTCGCGGACTCCGGTTCCGTAGCGGTGGAAGTGGCGATGAAAATGGCGTTGCAGTACTGGCAAGCCAAAGGCGAAGCGCGCCAGCGTTTTCTGACCTTCCGCAATGGTTATCATGGCGATACTTTTGGCGCGATGTCGTTATGCGATCCTGACAACTCAATGCACAGCCTGTGGAAAGGCTATCTGCCAGAAAACTTGTTTGCCCCGGCTCCGCAAAGCCGCATGGACGGCGAATGGGATGAGCGCGATATGGTGGGCTTTGCGCGCCTGATGGCGGCGCATCGTCATGAAATTGCTGCGGTGATCATTGAACCGATTGTCCAGGGCGCAGGCGGGATGCGCATCTACCATCCGGAATGGTTAAAACGAATCCGCAAAATGTGCGATCGTGAAGGTATCTTGCTGATTGCTGACGAAATCGCCACCGGATTTGGTCGAACCGGCAAA
This sequence comes from Escherichia sp. MOD1-EC6475, assembly GCF_003046645.1. Lineage (NCBI taxonomy): Bacteria > Pseudomonadati > Pseudomonadota > Gammaproteobacteria > Enterobacterales > Enterobacteriaceae > Escherichia > Escherichia sp. MOD1-EC6475. The sequence continues at coordinate 14,896 of NZ_PZKQ01000059.1, forward strand.
CTGTTTGCCTGTGAACATGCGGGAATCGCGCCGGACATTTTATGCCTCGGTAAAGCCTTAACCGGCGGCATGATGACCCTTTCCGCTACGCTCACCACACGTCAGGTTGCGGAAACTATTAGTAACGGCGAAGCCGGTTGCTTTATGCACGGGCCAACTTTTATGGGCAATCCGCTGGCCTGCGCGGCAGCGAACGCCAGCCTGACGATTATCGAATCCGGTAAATGGCAACAGCAGGTGGCAAATATTGAAGCGCAACTACGCGAGCAACTGGCACCAGTCCGTGACGCCGAAATAGTTGCCGATGTGCGCGTGCTGGGGGCAATTGGCGTGGTCGAAACCACTCGTCCGGTGAATATGGCAGCACTGCAAAAATTCTTTGTCGAGCAGGGTGTGTGGATACGGCCTTTTGGCAAACTGATTTACCTGATGCCGCCCTATATTATTCGCCCGGAACAGTTGCAGCGCCTGACCGCAGCGATAAGTCACGCCGTACTGGATGAAACATTTTTTTGCCAATAACGGGAAGTCAGCGTGAGGGTTTCTGGCTACACTTTCTGCAAACAAGAAAGGAGGGTTAATGAAACTCATCAGTAATGATCTGCGCGATGGCGATAAGCTGCCGCATCGTCATGTCTTTAACGGCATGGGTTACGATGGCGATAATATTTCGCCACATCTGGCGTGGGATGATGTTCCTGCGGGAACGAAAAGTTTTGTCGTCACCTGCTACGACCCGGATGCGCCAACCGGCTCCGGCTGGTGGCACTGGGTAGTTGTTAACTTGCCTGCCGATACCCGTGTATTGCCGCAAGGATTTGGCTCTGGTCTGGTAGCAATCCCTGATGGCGTGCTCCAGACACGCACTGATTTTGGTAAAACCGGGTACGATGGTGCAGCGCCGCCGAAAGGCGAAACCCATCGCTACATTTTTACCGTTCACGCGCTGGATGTAGAACGTATTGATGTCGATGAAGGTGCCAGCGGCGCGATGGTCGGTTTTAACGTTCATTTCCACTCTCTCGCCAGCGCATCAATTACCGCGATGTTCAGTTAAATGTTCTGTCAGATGGTGCCAGGCCATCTGACATCACTTAAAGGTATTAAAAACAACTTTTTGTCTTTTTACCTTCCCGTTTCGCTAAAGTTAGTATAAAAAAGCAGGCTTCAACGGATTCATTTTTCCATTTCAAAGCCCGGAGCAACCTGTGAACACATTTTCAGTTTCCCGTCTGGCGCTGGCACTGGCTTTTGGCGTGACGCTGACCGCCTGTAGCTCAACACCGCCCGATCAACGTCCTTCCGATCAAGTAGCACCTGGTACGTCTTCTCGCCCGATTCTGTCGGCAAAAGAAGCGCAGAATTTCGATGTTCAACACTATTTTGCGTCCCTGACGCCAGGTGCTACAGCATGGAATCCTTCCCCGATTACCCTGCCTGCGCAACCTGACTTTGTTGTCGGCCCGGCGGGTACTCAAGGTGTAACGCATACCACGATTCAGGCGGCGGTAGATGCGGCGATTATCAAGCGTACAAATAAGCGCCAGTATATTGCCGTGATGCCAGGTGAGTATGAAGGTACAGTTTATGTCCCTGCCGCTCCGGGGGGAATCACTGTCTACGGTATGGGCGAAAAACCGATTGATGTGAAGATTGGGCTTTCCCTTGATGGTGGAATGAGCCCTGCCGACTGGCGTCATGACGTCAACCCGCGCGGCAAATATATGCCAGGTAAACCAGCGTGGTACATGTACGATAGCTGCCAGAGCAAACGCAGCAACAGCATCGGCGTTCTCTGTTCTGCGGTCTTCTGGTCACAAAACAATGGTTTGCAACTGCAAAACCTGACCATTGAAAACACCCTGGGCGATAGCGTAGATGCGGGTAACCATCCGGCGGTGGCGTTGCGTACTGACGGCGATAAAGTGCAGATCAACAACGTTAACATTCTCGGTCGTCAGAATACCTTCTTTGTCACCAACAGCGGTGTGCAAAACCGTCTGGAAACGAATCGTCAGCCGCGTACTCTGGTAACTAATAGCTACATCGAAGGGGATGTGGATATCGTTTCCGGCCGTGGTGCAGTGGTGTTCGATAATACCGAATTCCGCGTGGTGAACTCACGTACTCAGCAAGAAGCGTATGTGTTTGCACCGGCTACGCTGTCCAATATTTACTACGGTTTCCTCGCGGTAAATAGCCGTTTCAATGCTTCCGGTGATGGTATCGCGCAGCTGGGCCGTTCGCTGGATGTAGATGCCAATACCAACGGTCAGGTGGTGATCCGTGATAGCGCCATCAACGAAGGTTTTAACACGGCCAAACCGTGGGCCGATGCGGTGATCTCTAATCGTCCGTTTGCGGGTAACACCGGCAGCGTTGATGATAACGACGAAGTACAGCGCAATCTGAATGACACTAACTACAACCGCATGTGGGAATACAATAACCGTGGCGTGGGTAGCAAAGTGGTTGCAGAAGCAAAGAAATAAGAGCTATTAACTCATTGCCGGATGCGGCGTAAACGCCTTATCCGGCCTACGGGTCAATGCGATTTGTAGGTCGGATAAGATGCGCCAGCATCGCATCCGACAATAAGTGCCGGATGCGACCTACATTCACATGGCGCTTTTTATATCTGACGGTTTTTATTGAAGTTAATCAAACTACCCGCCTTGATAATCTCACGCTCTTCCGCAGTCAGGCTTTCCATGTAAAGCGTAATTTCCGTTACCGGCGCATCTTCATGGATCACATAACCTTTGAAGGTTGTACCTGGATTATCCAGCGCCGCTTTAATGCCAGGAATATAAATGTAATCCCCCACTTCAAAGTTCGGCACTTCTGCCATTTGCAGCGGTAACATCCCCCAGTTGATGACATTAGAACGGTAACGTTTAGTCGCGTATTCCTCGGCAATATTCGCCAGACCGCCAATCACACGCTGGCAGCTCGCCGCCTGTTCACGCGCAGAACCATCACCTGGTTTGACTGCATAGACCATGCTGCCAATTTCAGTTTGCAGCGGATCAATATGTTTCTGACCAGCAATCTGTTTAATACGCGCAAACACCCCTGCCAGTTCACTAACGTTTCCTGCCAGACGCTGATTTTCCAGCTCAGCGGTGGCCTTACTTCTGCCAACATAACCTGGATCGCGGCGTGACAGGGTAAACTCCGCCAGACCAATCGGATTTGAACGATAAGAAGAGGTTTCACCGGAAGGAATCAATTCGTCAGTGGTAGTCACTTCGTCGAGGATCTTCGAGCACACTTTGAGGACGATATTGTCAGTCAGCGCACCCAATTCCGGCCAGTCTTTAATGTTCGGTCCATAAATCAGCGGTTGCTGAGTTGCCCCTTTCACAAAGCCCTGATAAACACGGTTTTTATACGGCGTTACATCGAAGGCGTACTCCGGCACGTTGTCCCAGCAATCCAGCTCGCTGGCAGAGGTTAAATAGCCACCGTTTGCCGCAGTCGCAGCGATAGAACGGGCGTCCATTAATGCAACCGCTGACATCTGACCATTAGCTGGCTTAGAGCCCTCGCGATTCGGGAAGTTACGCGTGGTGTGGCGAATACTCAAACCGTTGTTGATTGGCGTATCACCTGCCCCAAAGCATGGGCCGCAGAACGCAGTTCTGATGATTGCGCCTGCGCCAATCAAATCTGCTACCACGCCTTTTTTGGCTAAATCCATAAATACCGGCTGTGATGACGGATAAACCGCCAGCGAGAAGGTGTCGTTGCCACAGGATTGACCACGCAGTGCATTCGCCGCTGCAATAACGTTTTCATAGTTACCGCCAGAACAGCCTGCGATAATCCCCTGTTGTACTTTCAGGCGACCATTTTCGACTTTATCCAGCAGCGAGAGTCTGGCTTTACCGTGCGCCACGCGCTCGGACTCGATTTCAATCTCACGCAGAATGTCGGTCAGGTTCTGGTTCAGCGTGTCGATTTCATAAACGTTGCTCGGATGGAACGGCAGCGCAATCATTGGTTTGATGGCACTTAAATCAACGCTAATGCAACCATCGTAGTACGCCATCGGTTGTGGATTAAGCTGGCAGTAATCCTGGCCGCGACCGTGCAGCGCCAGCCAGTTATGGACTTCTTCATCGGTTTGCCAGACAGAACTTAAACAGGTCGTTTCAGTGGTCATAACGTCAACGCTGTTACGGAAATCGGTAGAGAGCGCAGCAACACCGGGACCTACGAATTCCATCACTTTGTTTTTGACGTAGCCGTTTTTGAACACGGCACCGATGATAGCCAGCGCCACATCCTGCGGCCCCACATAAGGTGCTGGTTTTCCGGTCAAATGCACCGCAACAACGCCCGGATAGTCGATATCCCAGGTGTCATTAAGCAGTTGTTTTACCAGCTCGCCGCCGCCCTCGCCGACCGCCATTGTACCTAACGCACCGTAACGGGTGTGGCTATCTGAACCGAGGATCATTTTGCCGCCTCCTGCCATCATTTCACGCATATATTGATGGATGACCGCAATATGCGGAGGCACAAAAATACCGCCATAACGCTGCGCTGCCGATAAACCAAAAACATGGTCATCACCATTAATGGTGCCGCCGACGGCGCACAGTGAGTTATGGCAGTTGGTCAGCACATACGGCAGCGGGAAACGTTCCATGCCGGACGCTTTAGCGGTCTGTACAATACCAACAAAGGTAATATCGTGAGAGGCTAAGGAATCAAACTTAATTTTAAGTTTGTCCATATTTCCGGATGTATTATGAGAAGAGAGAATAGACCAGGCAATAGTGCCTTTTTTTGCTTCTTCTTTATTAATTTCGCCGGTGAAATGTTCTTCGGTAATTATTTCGTTATTACTGGCGAGAAACACGCCTTTTTCAGATAACTTAATCATCAAATGCTCCAGATATCTGCGCACCGTAAAGTGCGCAGAAAGATAATAAATGGATATACTCTAAATAATTCGAGTTGCAGGAAGGCGACAAGCGAGTGAATCCCCAGGAGCTTACATAAGTAAGTGACTGGGGTGAGCGAACGCAGACGCAGCACATGCAACTTGAAGTATGACGAGTATATTTACAGCATGTTCCAGCCGATCAGCATATTCCACCACCATACGCCAAGGGTGATATGCACCAAGAAGGTTAGTATCGTCAGTACCGCACCGGCCAACCACCAGGATTTAATGTCGTTGTAACCCACGCCAAAGATGACCGGACCTGCCGCGCCGCCATAGTGAGTGACCATGCCGCCGTAAGAGTTGGAGAACAGCAGCGCCAGCGCAGTTAACATTAACGGTGCGCCGGAGACGTTCGCCAGCATGGCAAATACCGGCAACATAGCAACGATATAGGCACTACCAGAAGCGAAGAAATAACGCACGATGATGCTAAGGAAAATAATGACAAAGAAGGCAACGTTGCCATGACCATCAAATGCCAGGTTATTTTTAAAGACTTCAGCTAACCATTCGAAGAATTTAACTTTTGATAATAAGGAGCTTAAACCGATAATACCGCCGTACCAGATTAAGGTATTCCAGCCGCCTTTATTTTTAACCACATCTTCCCAGGTAACGATACCCAGCAGCAGCATGGTTGCCATAACAACGATTGCCACAGTGGATTCATCAACCCCCAGAGACTTACTGAAAATCCAGCCCAGCAGCGCCAGCACAAAGACACCGAGCAGCATTTTTTCACGGATTTTCATCGGTCCCAGTTCGGCAAGGCCCGCTTTAGCGATGGTTTTGTTATCGACCTTTTTAATTTCTGGCGGATACATGGTGTAAATCACCAGCGGAGTGACCAGCAGCATAATGATGCCCGGCAAACCAGCGGCCAACGCCCATCCACCCCAGCTAATTTGCAGATGCAGAATGTCGTTGATCATTTTCAGCGCCAGAATGTTCCCCGCCATTGCGGTAAAGAACATGTAGCTGGTGGTTTTGGTGACCATGTAAATGGACATCATCAGGTAATGTCCAACACGACGCGGGCTTTTTTCCGGTTCGGACCCAAGAGCCACCGCCACGCTGTTGATGATCGGTAACACAATGCCGCCCGCACGCGCGGTGTTAGACGGTGTTGCCGGAGCCAGTACCAGATCGAGGAATACGGTAACGTAACCCAGCCCGAGGGTTGTGCTACCAATTTTACCAATCAGCAGATAGGCGATACGTTTACCTAAGCCGGTGGTAACAAACGCGGCGCTTAAGGTGAACGCCGAGAACACCAACCAGGTTGTACCGGAAGAGTAACCGCTTAATACGGCGGTGGTTTTAAATGCACCGTCGGATAAGTTACCCACGACCACCATCGAAGCGGCAACCGCAATTAACAGTACGACAGGTTCCGGGAATGGCTTAATAACCAGACCCACAATTGCCGCCAGGTAGATACCAAACAGTACCCACGCCAGTTCACTTAATCCTGCCGGAGCTGGCATAAAGCCAATAATACATGGGATCGCTAATATCAGAATTAGCTTCCATAACGATTTCTTATTCATTTAAAATCCTGTTCTTTCTGTATGACTCATACAGAAGTCCTTTATTGATTGTCCTTATCACGACAAAGAATTTTTTCAGGGAAGATAAACTTCACCGGAAAATATTTTTCTGGTCGTCCGAATAACAGATGCGCGTAACGTCGTGGCATCCTGACCTTCATTGCTTAAATGAACGTCAAGCGCACCACTGGGGTGTTCAATATTGATATTGCCGTATCCAACAGAAGGGACGATTTGTCGGGTGACGGTGCCTTCCAGCGCACAGCTACTGGAAATGGCAATAGCACCAGTTATCGCCAGCGCGCGATGGCAAGAATGCGGCATAAAATAACGCACATTGATCGCCCCGCCTTTCTGTGCTGGAGAAATAAGTACAGGTTTAGGGATAACCATATTACTGACATCGCCCAAGCCCATTGCTTTACCCGCTTGTAGACGGATAGATTCAATGCGGGCTAATAATGCTTTGTCGGCATCCAGTTCCGCTGGTAATTCATAGCCTGTTTTTCCCAGATATTCAGCCGGAATAATAACGACTGGCATCGCCATATCGATACAGGTCACCGGGACATCGTCAAAATAATCAATCTGATTATCCGTCGGGAAAACTTTTCCGGTTTTTGTTCCGGCAGCATTCAGGAAAGTGAGCGCGACCGGCGCGGCTGTCCCTGGTACACCATCAATTCTGGCGCTACCCTCATACTCGACGACACCGTTTGGCGTTTGCACATCGGCTTCGATGAACGTGCCTGTATTGACGTTGCGGATACGCACGCGGGTGACCGGTGATGTCGCTGCAATCAAACCATTTTCAATGGCGAATGCCCCAACGCCAGATAACATATTGCCGCAGTTAGGTGTGGTATCGACACGTTGCTCATGGACGATTACCTGCGCAAACAAATAATCGACATCAGCACGAGAATCGCTGGAACGGCTAATAATGGCGACTTTACTGGTCAGCGGATTACCGCCACCGATACCGTCAATTTCCAGATCATTACCGGAACCCATAATTGCCATCAATATTTTATCGCGCTGCGTTTGATCTTCAGGTAAATGTTCCGCTAACAGGAACGCGCCCCTCGAGGTTCCACCTCGCATCATCACGCAGGGTATTTTTTTCATAATAATGCCCTCAATTTAAAAACATAACTTATTGCGATATGGTTACATTAAGGGCAAAGCATCTCTAATGACTTTAGCTTCACGATTAATAACATTTTTTCATTAATTTAAGTGATTAAAAGGCAGTTAAACTGGTTTAACTGCAAATCACTAAAAAGCACCGCTTCCATTTTCCGGAGTAATAATGAAGCATGAGTTATCAAGTATGAAAGCATTTGTCACGCTGGCAGAGTCCAGTTCATTTAACAATGCTGCTAAATTACTTAATATTACGCAACCTGCATTAACGCGCAGAATAAAAAAGATGGAAGAGGATTTACATATTCAACTCTTTGAGCGTACAACTCGCAAGGTTACTTTAACAAAAGCGGGGAGAATGTTGCTTCCTGAGGCGCGGGAATTAATAAAAAAATTCGATGAAACACTATTTAATATTCGCGATATGAATATTTATCATCGTGGTATGGTGACATTAGCGTGTATTCCTACCGCCGTGTTTTATTTCTTGCCGTTGGCAATTGGCAAATTTAATGAGCTATATCCCAATATTAAAGTGCGAATTCTGGAACAAGGCACGAATAATTGCATGGAATCGGTGCTGTGCAACGAATCGGACTTTGGCATAAATATGAACAACATCACAAATTCATCCATCGATTTTACGCCACTGGTCAACGAGCCGTTTGTGCTGGCCTGTCGGCGTGACCACCCATTAGCCAAAAAGCAGCTGGTGGAATGGCAGGAACTGGTAGGTTACAAAATGATTGGCGTGCGCTCCTCCAGCGGCAACCGACTGCTGATTGAGCAAAAATTGTCCGACAAACCCTGGAAGCTGGACTGGTTTTACGAAGTGCGTCATCTTTCGACGTCATTAGGACTGGTGGAAGCAGGACTGGGGATTTCGGCGCTTCCAGGCCTGGCAATGCCTCATGCGCCCTATTCTTCGATTATTGGTATCCCGCTGGTGGAACCCGTTATACGTCGGACATTGGGGATTATTCGTCGCAAAGATGCCGTGCTTTCTCCGGCAGCAGAACGCTTTTTTGCCTTGCTGATTAATTTGTGGACTGATGATAAAGACAATTTATGGACCAATATCGTCGAACGCCAGAGACATGCGTTACAGGAGATGGGGTAATACCCCGGCGCAGGAAATACTGCGCCGGGTAACTCAACGGTTAGTGTGCGTTCACCACCACCCACATCGGCCCCTGCCCGACCGCATAGCGACCTTTTTCATACAGTAGCCCCTGCTCGCCGACAATTTCGTAAACTGAGATGTGGTGAGATTTTTGCCCGGCGGCAATCAGATACTTGCCACTGTGATCAACGTTAAAGCCGCGCGGCTGGGTTTCCGTTGGCTGGAAACCTTCTTTGCTCAACACGCTGCCATCTTCCGAAACGCTGAAAACGGTAATCAGACTGGCGGTACGGTCACAGGCGTATAAATGACGACCATCCGGAGTAATATGAATATCAGCCGCCCAACGGGTGTCGGAGAAGTTTTCCGGCATCATATCCAGCGTCTGGACACATTCGATATTGCCGTGCGGATCTTTCAGTTCCCAGACATCCACTGAACTGTTTAACTCATTGACGCAATACGCATATTGTTCGTTTGGATGGAACACCATATGACGCGGCCCGGCGCCTTCAACGGTCGTCACTTCCGCCGGGTCCTGCGCCACCAGATGACCATCATCGCTGAGCGTAAACAGGCAGATGCGATCCTGCTTTAATGCCGGAACCCACAGCGTACGGTTATCCGGTGAGATATTGGCGGAATGGCAGCCGTCCAGCCCCTCGACCACATCGACGACGCCCACTGGCAGGCCATCTTCCAGTCGCGTTACGCTCACGTTACCCGCATTGTAAGAACCTACAAAGACAAACTGTCCCTGGTGATCGGTAGAAATATGCGTCGGGCTACCCGGCAGCGCCGACTCTGCGGCGAATGTCAGTGCACCGTCGTCCGGGGCGATACGATACGCCAGGACGCGAAACTCAGGGCGAACGCCAACGTAGAGATAACGTTTGTCCGGGCTGACCACCATCGGCTGCACCTGCCCCGGCACATCAACAACCTGCGTCAGCGTCAGTGCGCCTTCATGATTCAGGTTCCAGACGTGAATTTGCTGGCTCTCAGGGCTGGCGATATAAACTGTTCGCTTCATGAATGCTCCTTTGCATTTAGCAACTGACTGTAACAGCTAAAATTAGTCGCTTTTGGCGGTGAATGCTGAATTAAAACGCAGAATTTTGTCCGATAGTGGTATCGGTGTACCATTCGCGCAGACGAAAATTCTTAACCTTAATCTGGAATACGCCATGACCACACGCGTGATTGCTCTCGACTTAGACGGCACCTTATTGACCCCGAAAAAGACCCTGCTTCCCTCATCTATAGAAGCACTGGCTCGCGCTCGCGAAGCAGGCTATCAATTAATCATCGTCACAGGTCGCCATCACGTCGCTATTCATCCTTTTTATCAGGCGCTGGCGCTGGATACACCTGCTATTTGCTGTAACGGCACCTATTTGTATGATTATCATGCAAAAACCGTGCTTGAAGCCGATCCAATGCCTGTTAATAAAGCCCTGCAACTCATTGAGATGCTGAATGAACACCACATTCACGGCCTGATGTATGTCGATGATGCAATGGTGTATGAACACCCGACCGGGCATGTTATTCGTACTTCTAACTGGGCGCAAACCCTGCCGCCAGAACAGCGTCCGACCTTTACCCAGGTTGCCTCGCTGGCCGAGACGGCACAAGAAGTTAAGGCTGTGTGGAAGTTCGCCCTGACGCACGATGACCTGCCGCGATTGCAGCATTTTGGTAAGCATGTTGAACATGAATTAGGACTGGAGTGCGAATGGTCCTGGCACGATCAAGTTGATATTGCACGCGGCGGCAACAGCAAAGGTAGACGCCTGACGAAATGGATTGAGGCACAAGGCTGGTCGATGGAAGATGTGATTGCGTTTGGCGATAACTTTAATGATATCAGTATGCTGGAAGCCGCCGGAACGGGTGTAGCGATGGGCAACGCCGATGACGCAGTAAAAGCGCGCGCCAACATTGTGATTGGGGATAACACCACCGACAGCATTGCCCAGTTCATTTATAGCCACCTGATTTAATCAGGCGGTTATCGACACACTTTTAATTTGCGCGTACAGCCACAGGCCAGGTCTGATTGCCAGTTCATCCCTGGCCCACGGGCTAATACGCGCCCACAGCGTTTTACCACCGACTTCCAGTTCGACTTCCACCTGACCGTTGTCGTCATAGCTATTAACAACTTTTGCGCGCAACACGTTACGAATGCTGGTTTGCTGCGGAGGCTGTAAAACCAGCGAGACATCGGAAGCCTGAATGCGAATACGTAGCGCAGCTTGTAACGGCTCGTCCAGCTTATTGACCCACAAATGCTGATCGCCCAGCGCCAGCGCGGTCATTGCGTAATGCGGATGATGCTCCAGTATCGACACTTTCAGAATGCTACTTTGTTGCTCTTTCGGCAGCCACGGATTCATCACGCTACTACCCCAGACTTCTTCCAGCGCGCCAAAGGCTTTCACCTGACCGTTTTCCAGCACCATCACTCTGTCTGCCAGATGGAGGATCTCATCCAGAGAATGGCTGACATACAACATAGGAACGTTAATTTCCCGCGTCAGACGTTGCAGATAAGGCAACAGTTCGCGTTTACGCGGAATATCCAGTGATGCCAGTGGTTCATCCAGCAACAGCAATTCCGGCGCCGTCAGCAATGCCCGACCAATCGCCACACGCTGTTTTTCGCCACCGGACAGGCTGCCCGGTAAACGTTCAAGTAACGGTTCAATGCCTAAAAGCGCCACCAGCTTGTCGAACTGATCGACCATGCTTTTCGCCATGCCGTAGCGCAGATTGCCACGCACTTTGTAATGCGGAAACAGCCGCGCATCCTGAAACACATAGCCAACGCGACGCTTTTCTGGCGTCAGACAGATACCTTTTTCGGCGTCATTTAGTACCCGACCATTGAGGACAATCCGCCCTTTTTGCGGACGTGTCAGTCCACTGATGGCGTTAATCAGCGAGGTTTTTCCGGCACCGGAGACGCCAAAGATAGCAGTGATGCCGTTGGCGGGCAGCGTTTCATTAATGGTCAGGCAATGGTTGCCCAACGTCTGGGAAAAATTCAGTTCCAGCATGATTAGCGCCCCGCCCGCTCACGGCTGATTCTTGCCAGCCACTCTGAAATCAGCAAGGAGATCATCGCCAGCGCAATAGAGATGATGCAAAGTCTCGCCGCACCGCTTTCCCCGCCAGGGGTCTGGATCAAGGTATACATGGCTGAAGGAATGGTTCGCGTTTCACCAGGAATGTTAGAAACAAAGGTGATGGTTGCACCAAATTCACCGAGCGAACGAGCGAAAGCCAGCACCGTACCGACAATAATTCCCGGCAAAGTCAGCGGTAACGTGATGGTAAAGAAAACACGCCAGCGCCCAGCCCCGAGTGTTCTTGCGGCCTGTTCCAGTTTGACATCAACGCCTTCCAGCGCCAGACGAATTGCCCGCACCATCAGCGGAAAAGACATGACAGCGGCAGCGAGAACCGCGCCGCGCCAGCTAAAGGCGAAGGTAATGCCAAACCAGTCATACAGGCGTTCACCGATAAATCCGCGCCGTCCCATAGAAACTAACAGCAAGTAGCCGACGACTACTGGCGGTAACACCAGCGGTAGATGCAGCACGCTGTCGAGCAGAGCTTTGCCCGGAAACGTGCAACGCACCAGTAACCAGGCAAAAAAGATCCCAAACGGCAGGCTAAACAGCACAGCCAGGGAAGAAACTTTCAGGCTTAGTAAAACCGCCTGCCATTCTGGATCGGTCAGTATCATTACTTAGTTGTAAATCCGTAACGTTTAAAGATTTCCGCAGCCTGCGGTCCCTTCAGATAATCGTAAAATGCTTTCACTGTCGCATTGTTATGCCCTTCCACGACGGCAACCGGATATTCCACTTTTTTATGCGAATCTTCCGGGAAAGTGGCTACTACTTTAACCCCTTTGCTGGCAACCGCGTCAGAACCGTAAACAATGCCCAGCGGTGCTTCATTGCGTTCAACCAGCGCCAGCGCCCCACGAACATCTTCCGCCGGAGCCAGTTTTGGGGAGAGCGTATCCCATGCGCCCAGTTTTTGCAGTGCTTCTTTCGCATAAATACCAGCGGGGACATGTTCCGGATCGCCAACCGCCAGGCGACCGCCATTCAGCAGCGAAGTCCAGTTGGTTTTGCTGTCGATGGTGAAATCTTTCTGTGCACTGGTTTTCGGTGCTACAACGACCAGGCTATTGCCGAGCAATGTCTGACGCGTGGCAGTGTCGATCGCTTTTTTATCAACCGCATAATCCATCCATTTCTGATCGGCAGAAATAAACAGATCCGCAGGCGCGCCCGCTTCAATCTGACGGGCCAGGGTAGAAGACGAGGCAAAAGAAGAAACGACGTCCACGCCTTTCTCTTTTTTATACTGCGTAGCGATGTCCTGCATTGCGTTGGTCAGTGATGCTGCCGCAAAAACTGTAATCTTCCCTTCGTCTGCCAGCGCATTGCCTGCAAGAGTTAAAGAGAGCGCCGCTCCGGCAAACAAGTTCAACCATTTACGAGCCATTGGTAACCCCTTCATGTAACGTTATGTAGGCAACAATATAACGACTGATTCAGAATTTTCCCAGCAGTTATTGTTAACCTTTGAGAGGTAGCTAGAAAAAATATCGGCAGGAAAAGCAGGAAGTTGAGAAAAAAGAAAATGCCCGACTAAGCGGGCATTCAGGGAATCAATGATTTTGTCCGGGCTGGTCTTTTTTACCAACACCAGAAAAGATGTTGAATACTTCACCAAGACCGTAAATCAGACCCAGGATGATGGCCATCACGACAGGTACCATGATTACGGCGAATACCAGACTTTTTAATAACTCTAACATGGTCAACTCCAGATATAGTCCTGTCACTATTCTAACCGCTAAGCACAGAAAAGCACTCCCCTTTTGTGCGGTCAGCTTTGCGTGGCGTTCGTTTTCCGTCACAATAAGACTTTTGCCAGGACATTGTTATGCAGGCCGAAATCCTTCTCACCCTTAAGCTTCAACAAAAGCTATTTGCCGACCCACGCCGCATTTCGTTACTAAAACACATTGCCCTTTCCGGTTCTATCAGCCAGGGGGCGAAAGATGCCGGTATCAGCTATAAAAGCGCCTGGGATGCCATTAACGAGATGAATCAGTTAAGCGAACATACGCTGGTTGAACGCGCTACAGGAGGAAAAGGTGGCGGTGGCGCGGTACTGACCCGCTATGGCCAGCGGCTGATTCAGCTCTATGACCTCCTGGCGCAGATCCAGCAAAAAGCCTTTGATGTATTAAGTGACGACGACGCCCTGCCGCTGAACAGCCTGCTGGCAGCTATCTCACGTTTTTCACTGCAGACCAGCGCCCGTAACCAGTGGTTCGGCACCATCACCGCCCGCGATCACGATGACGTTCAACAGCATGTTGATGTCCTACTGGCTGATGGTAAAACACGATTAAAAGTCGCGATTACCGCGCAAAGCGGCGCGCGTCTGGGTCTGGATGAAGGCAAAGAAGTATTGATACTGCTGAAAGCGCCGTGGGTAGGTATTACTCAGGACGAGGCGGTCGCACAAAACGCCGACAACCAATTGCCGGGCATTATTAGTCATATTGAGCGCGGCGCGGAGCAGTGCGAAGTATTAATGGCGCTACCCGACGGGCAAACCCTGTGCGCCACGGTGCCGGTAAATGAAGCGGCTTCTCTTGAGCAAGGGCAGAATGTCACGGCCTACTTTAATGCCGACAGCGTGATTATCGCCACGCTGTGCTAAGCGTGTTGACAATTTGTTATGAAACAAGTATCCCTGTCAGTAATCGCTGCAAAAAATGGGATATAAAATGTCATCGTTGCAAATTTTGCAAGGCACGTTTCGTCTTAGCGACACAAAAACGCTGCAATTGTCTCAGCTAACGTTAAACGCGGGTGATAGTTGGGCGTTTGTCGGTTCAAATGGCAGCGGGAAGTCGGCGCTGGCTCGCGCGCTGGCGGGGGAACTTCCGCTTTTGAAAGGTGAACGGCAAAGCCAGTTTTCCCACATCACTCGTCTCTCCTTCGAGCAATTGCAAAAGCTCGTCAGCGACGAATGGCAGCGGAATAACACCGATATGCTCGGCCCTGGCGAAGATGACACCGGGCGTACCACGGCTGAGATCATTCAGGATGAAGTAAAGGATGCACCGCGTTGTATGCAACTGGCGCAGCAGTTCGGTATTACCGCCCTCCTCGACCAACGCTTTAAATACCTTTCCACTGGCGAGACGCGAAAAACCCTGCTGTGTCAGGCGCTGATGTCGGAGCCTGACTTGTTGATTCTTGATGAGCCGTTCGATGGCCTGGATGTTGCCTCACGTCAGCAGCTGGCTGAGCTACTCGCCTCGTTACATCAGTCCGGTATTACTCTGGTAATGGTGCTCAATCGCTTCGATGAGATCCCGGAATTTGTCCAGTTTGCCGGAGTGCTGGCGGATTGTACGTTAGCGGAAACGGGCGCTAAAGAGGAACTGCTCCAGCAAGCTCTCGTTGCGCAACTGGCGCATAGCGAACAGCTTGAAGGTGTGCAACTGCCGGAGCCGGATGAGCCTTCAGCGCGTCACGCCTTACCCGCCAACGAACCGCGCATTGTGCTGAACAATGGTGTGGTTTCTTATAACGATCGCCCCATTCTTAACAACCTTAGCTGGCAGGTGAATCCTGGCGAGCACTGGCAAATTGTCGGGCCAAATGGCGCAGGAAAATCGACGTTATTAAACCTGATCACGGGCGATCATCCGCAAGGTTACAGCAACGATTTAACGCTGTTTGGTCGGCGTCGCGGCAGCGGTGAAACCATCTGGGATATCAAAAAACATATCGGTTACGTCAGCAGTAGTTTGCATCTGGATTACCGGGTCAGCACTACCGTGCGTAATGTGATTCTTTCTGGCTATTTTGATTCGATTGGCATTTATCAGGCCGTTTCGGATCGCCAGCAAAAACTGGTGCAGCAGTGGCTGGATATTCTCGGCATTGATAAACGCACCGCAGACGCTCCTTTCCATAGCCTTTCCTGGGGGCAGCAGCGTCTGGCATTGATCGTCCGCGCACTGGTGAAACATCCGACGTTGCTTATTCTTGATGAACCATTGCAAGGGCTTGATCCGCTGAATCGCCAGCTTATCCGTAGATTTGTTGATGTGCTGATTAGCGAAGGTGAAACGCAGTTGTTGTTTGTTTCGCACCACGCTGAAGATGCGCCTGCCTGTATTACCCATCGTCTGGAGTTCGTGCCAGACGGTGACCTCTATCGTTATGCGCTTACCAAAATAAATTGAGTGACTGTGCCGGATGCGGCGTGAAAGCCTTATTCGGCCTACGGTTTAACGCATCCAGGCATGAAACCGCGTCTTTTTTTCAGATAAAAAGCGCAATCATTCATAAACCCTCTATTTTATAATCACTTAATCGCGCATAGAAAATGGCTAAATTATTGTGTAAACGATTCCACTAATTTATTCCATGTCACACTTTTCGCATCTTTGTTATGCTATGGTTATTTCATACCATAAGCCTGATGGAGCGAATTATGAGAGTTCTGGTTACCGGTGGTAGCGGTTACATTGGAAGTCATACCTGTGTGCAATTACTGCAAAACGGTCATGATGTCATCATTCTTGATAACCTCTGTAACAGTAAGCGCAGCGTACTGCCTGTTATCGAGCGTTTAGGCGGCAAACATCCAACGTTTGTTGAAGGCGACATCCGTAACGAAGCGTTGATGACCGAGATCCTGCACGATCACGCTATCGACACCGTGATCCACTTTGCCGGGCTGAAAGCCGTTGGCGAGTCGGTACAAAAACCGCTGGAATACTACGACAACAACGTCAACGGTACTTTGCGCCTGATTAGCGCCATGCGCGCCGCTAACGTCAAAAACTTTATTTTTAGCTCCTCCGCCACCGTTTATGGCGATCAGCCCAAAATTCCATACGTTGAAAGCTTCCCGACCGGCACACCGCAAAGCCCTTACGGCAAAAGCAAGCTGATGGTGGAACAGATCCTTACCGACCTGCAAAAAGCCCAGCCGGACTGGAGTATTGCCCTGCTACGCTACTTCAACCCGGTTGGCGCGCATCCGTCGGGCGATATGGGCGAAGATCCGCAAGGCATTCCGAATAACCTGATGCCATACATCGCCCAGGTTGCTGTAGGCCGTCGCGACTCGCTGGCGATTTTTGGTAACGATTATCCGACCGAAGACGGTACTGGCGTACGCGATTACATCCACGTAATGGATCTGGCGGACGGTCACGTCGTGGCGATGGAAAAACTGGCGAACAAACCAGGCGTACACATCTACAACCTCGGCGCTGGCGTAGGCAGCAGCGTGCTGGACGTGGTTAATGCCTTCAGCAAAGCCTGCGGCAAACCGGTTAATTACCATTTTGCACCGCGTCGCGAAGGCGACCTTCCGGCCTACTGGGCGGATGCCAGCAAAGCCGAGCGCGAACTGAACTGGCGCGTAACGCGCACTCTTGACGAAATGGCGCAGGACACCTGGCACTGGCAGTCACGCCATCCACAGGGATATCCCGATTAAGGAACGACCATGACGCAATTTAATCCCGTTGATCATCCACATCGCCGCTATAACCCGCTCACCGGGCAATGGATTCTTGTTTCACCGCACCGCGCTAAGCGCCCCTGGCAGGGGGCGCAGGAAACGCCAGCCAAACAAGTGTTACCTGCGCACGATCCAGATTGCTTCCTTTGCGCAGGTAATGTGCGGGTGACAGGCGATAAAAACCCCGATTACACCGGGACTTACGTTTTTACCAATGACTTTGCGGCGCTGATGTCCGACACGCCAGACGCGCCGGAAAGTAACGATCCGCTGATGCGTTGCCAGAGCGCGCGCGGCACCAGCCGAGTGATCTGCTTTTCGCCGGATCACAGTAAAACGTTGCCAGAACTGAGCGTTGCGGCATTGACGGAAATCGTCAAAACCTGGCAGGAGCAAACAGCAGAACTGGGGAAAACATACCCGTGGGTGCAGGTTTTTGAAAACAAAGGTGCGGCGATGGGGTGCTCTAACCCGCATCCGCACGGTCAGATTTGGGCAAATAGCTTCCTGCCTAACGAAGCTGAGCGTGAAGACCGCCTGCAAAAAGAATATTTCGCCGAACAGAAATCGCCAATGCTGGTGGATTATGTCCAGCGTGAACTGGCAGACGGTAGCCGTACCGTTGTCGAAACCGAACACTGGTTAGCCGTAGTGCCTTACTGGGCTGCCTGGCCGTTCGAAACGCTGCTGCTGCCCAAAGCCCACGTTTTGCGGATCACCGATTTGACCGACGCCCAGCGCAGCGATTTGGCGCTGGCATTGAAAAAGCTGACCAGTCGTTATGACAACCTCTTCCAGTGTTCCTTCCCCTACTCTATGGGCTGGCACGGTGCGCCATTTAATGGCGAAGAGAATCAACACTGGCAGCTGCACGCGCACTTTTATCCGCCTCTGTTGCGCTCTGCCAGCGTACGTAAATTTATGGTTGGTTATGAAATGCTGGCAGAGACCCAGCGAGACCTGACCGCAGAACAGGCAGCAGAGCGTTTGCGCGCAGTCAGCGATATCCATTTTCGCGAATCCGGAGTGTAAGAAATGAGTCTGAAAGAAAAAACGCAATCTCTGTTTGCCAACG
The DNA here is from genome assembly GCF_003046645.1 of Escherichia sp. MOD1-EC6475. NCBI lineage: Bacteria > Pseudomonadati > Pseudomonadota > Gammaproteobacteria > Enterobacterales > Enterobacteriaceae > Escherichia > Escherichia sp. MOD1-EC6475. The sequence continues at coordinate 33,345 of NZ_PZKQ01000059.1, forward strand.
CATTTGGCTACCCTGCCACTCACACCATTCAGGCGCCTGGCCGCGTGAATTTGATTGGTGAACACACCGACTACAACGACGGTTTCGTTCTGCCCTGCGCGATTGATTATCAAACCGTGATCAGTTGTGCGCCACGCGATGACCGTAAAGTTCGCGTAATGGCAGCCGATTATGAAAATCAGCTCGACGAGTTTTCCCTCGATGCGCCCATTGTCGCGCATGAAAACTATCAATGGGCTAACTACGTTCGTGGCGTGGTGAAACATCTGCAACTGCGTAACAATAGCTTCGGCGGTGTGGACATGGTGATTAGCGGCAATGTGCCGCAGGGTGCCGGGTTAAGTTCTTCCGCCTCACTGGAAGTGGCGGTCGGAACCGTATTGCAGCAGCTTTATCATCTGCCGCTGGACGGCGCACAAATCGCGCTTAACGGTCAGGAAGCAGAAAACCAGTTTGTTGGCTGTAACTGCGGGATCATGGATCAGCTGATTTCCGCGCTGGGCAAGAAAGATCATGCCTTGCTGATCGATTGCCGCTCACTGGGCACCAAAGCAGTCTCCATGCCGAAAGGTGTGGCTGTGGTCATCATCAACAGTAACTTCAAACGTACCCTGGTTGGCAGCGAATACAACACCCGTCGTGAACAGTGCGAAACCGGTGCTCGTTTCTTCCAGCGGCCAGCCCTACGCGATGTCACCATTGAAGAATTCAACGCCGTAGCGCATGAACTGGATCCGATCGTGGCGAAACGCGTGCGTCATATCCTGACCGAAAACGCCCGTACCGTTGAAGCTGCCAGCGCGCTGGAGCAAGGCGACCTGAAGCGTATGGGCGAGCTGATGGCGGAGTCTCATGCCTCTATGCGCGATGATTTCGAAATCACCGTACCGCAAATTGACACTCTGGTAGAAATCGTAAAAGCTGTGATTGGCGACAAAGGTGGCGTACGCATGACCGGTGGCGGATTTGGCGGCTGTATCGTCGCGCTGATCCCGGAAGAGCTGGTGCCTGCCGTACAGCAAGCTGTCGCTGAACAATATGAAGCAAAAACAGGCATTAAAGAGACTTTTTACGTGTGTAAACCATCACAAGGAGCAGGACAGTGCTGAACGAAACTCCCGCACTGGCACCCGATGGTCAGCCGTACCGACTGTTAACTTTGCGTAACAACGCAGGGATGGTAGTCACGCTGATGGACTGGGGTGCGACTTTACTTTCAGCCCGTATTCCGCTTTCCGATGGCAGCGTCCGCGAGGCGCTGCTTGGCTGCGCCAGCCCTGAATGCTACCAGGATCAGGCTGCGTTTCTGGGAGCCTCTATTGGTCGTTATGCCAACCGTATCGCCAATAGCCGTTATACCTTTGACGGTGAAACCGTAACGCTTTCGCCAAGTCAGGGCGTTAACCAGTTGCATGGCGGCCCGGAAGGGTTCGACAAACGTCGCTGGCAGATTGTGAACCAGAACGATCGTCAGGTGCTGTTTGCCCTGAGTTCAGATGATGGCGATCAGGGCTTTCCGGGGAATCTCGGCGCGACGGTGCAGTATCGTCTGACCGACGATAACCGTATCTCTATTACCTATCGCGCCACAGTTGATAAACCTTGCCCGGTGAATATGACTAACCACGTCTATTTCAACCTCGACGGCGAGCAGTCTGACGTGCGCAATCACAAACTGCAGATTCTGGCGGACGAATATCTGCCCGTTGATGAAGGCGGCATTCCGCACGACGGCCTGAAATCTGTCGCCGGGACGTCTTTTGATTTCCGCAGCGCCAAAATCATCGCCAGTGAGTTCCTTGCCGACGACGATCAGCGCAAAGTGAAAGGTTACGATCACGCGTTCTTGTTGCAGGCCAAAGGTGATGGCAAGAAAGTGGCAGCGCATGTCTGGTCAGCAGATGAAAAATTGCAGCTGAAGGTCTACACCACCGCTCCGGCTCTGCAATTTTACTCCGGCAACTTCCTCGGCGGCACGCCGTCACGGGGAACCGAACCTTACGCCGACTGGCAAGGACTGGCGCTGGAAAGCGAATTTCTGCCAGACAGTCCGAACCACCCTGAATGGCCGCAGCCGGACTGCTTCCTGCGCCCTGGCGAAGAGTATTCCAGCCTGACGGAATATCAGTTTATTGCTGAATAATTTTAAGCCCTCGTGATGAGGGCTTTATCCTCATGTTGCTCAAATCACCAGCAAACACCGACATATTTGCAACTCAATATTCACAACAACCTTACACTGCGACACTATTTTCGCTATGGTTATGCGTAAGCATTGCTGTTGCTTCGTCACGGCAATATAATGAGAATTATTATCATTTAATAATGATTTGAGGAGTAAGTATATGGCTGTAACTAAGCTAGTTCTGGTTCGTCATGGCGAAAGTCAGTGGAACAAAGAAAACCGTTTCACCGGTTGGTACGACGTGGATCTGTCTGAGAAAGGCGTAAGCGAAGCAAAAGCAGCAGGTAAGCTGCTGAAAGAGGAAGGTTACAGCTTTGACTTTGCTTACACCTCTGTGCTGAAACGCGCTATCCATACCCTGTGGAATGTGCTGGACGAACTGGATCAGGCATGGCTGCCCGTTGAGAAATCCTGGAAACTGAACGAACGTCACTACGGTGCGTTGCAGGGTCTGAACAAAGCGGAAACCGCTGAAAAGTATGGCGACGAGCAGGTGAAACAGTGGCGTCGTGGTTTTGCGGTGACTCCGCCGGAGCTGACTAAAGATGATGAGCGTTATCCGGGTCACGATCCGCGTTACGCGAAGCTGAGCGAGAAAGAACTACCGCTGACTGAAAGTCTGGCGCTGACCATTGACCGCGTGATCCCTTACTGGAATGAAACCATTCTGCCGCGTATGAAGAGCGGTGAGCGCGTGATCATCGCCGCTCATGGGAACTCCCTGCGTGCACTGGTGAAATATCTCGACAACATGAGCGAAGAAGAGATTCTTGAGCTGAATATCCCGACTGGCGTGCCGCTGGTGTATGAGTTCGACGAGAATTTCAAACCGCTGAAACGCTACTATCTGGGTAATGCTGACGAGATCGCGGCAAAAGCAGCTGCTGTTGCAAACCAAGGTAAAGCGAAGTAAACGTCATTCGTTTAAAAATGAGAAAGCCGACTGCAAGTGAGTCGGCTTTTTTTGTTTGTCGTTACTAACAATGGAGCACATTGCCCGATGCGACGCTGCGCGTCTTATCAGGCCGACAAACGTACAGTCATGGTAATTCGACTATAAATTACCCGCGACGTGCTTTCACTGCGTTCGCCAGTTGACGTAACAGAGCGTCGGTATCTTCCCAGCCAATGCAGGCATCGGTGATGCTCTTACCGTAGGCCAGCGGCTCCCCGCTCTCGAGGCTCTGATTGCCTTCCACCAGATGGCTTTCCACCATCACGCCAATAATGGCTGTTTCGCCACCGGCAATCTGCTGGCAAACGTCAGCACAAACATCCATCTGCTTTTTGAATTGTTTGGACGAGTTAGCATGGCTGAAATCGATCATCACCTGCGCCGGTAAACCCGCCTTGTTCAGCCCTTCTTTCACTTCAGCAACGTGTTTCGCACTGTAGTTAGGCTCTTTACCGCCGCGCAGAATGATATGGCAATCACCGTTACCGCTGGTATTCACAATTGCTGAATGCCCCCATTTCGTTACGGACAGGAAGCAGTGCGGCGCACCGGCGGCATTAATGGCATCGATAGCCACTTTAATCGTACCGTCGGTGCCATTTTTGAAGCCGACCGGACAAGAAAGCCCTGATGCCAGTTCGCGGTGCACCTGCGATTCGGTGGTACGTGCGCCAATTGCGCCCCAGCTCATCAGGTCAGCGAGATATTGTGGGGTGATCATATCGAGAAACTCACCCGCCGCTGGCAGACCGCTGTCGTTAATATCAAGCAGCAATTTACGGGCTATACGCAGACCGTCGTTGATCTGGAAGCTGTTATCCATATGCGGATCGTTAATCAGCCCTTTCCAGCCCACAGTGGTACGCGGCTTTTCAAAATAGACGCGCATTACGATTTCCAGCTCATTTTTCAGCTCTTCACGCAGCGCCAGCAAGCGAGTGGCATACTCTTTAGCCGCGACAGGATCATGAATTGAGCACGGGCCAATCACCACCAACAGGCGATCATCATTACCTTTCAGGATCTTATGGATCGCTTTTCGGGCATGGGCAACCGTATTCGCGGCATTTTCAGTAGCGGGGAATTTTTCCAGCAATGCGACAGGAGGAAGTAACTCTTTGATTTCTTTGATGCGTAAATCGTCGTTCTGATAATTCATGTCTGTTCCAGTGTTGCCATACTTATCTTAGTGAATGCAATACTTCCAATCTATATCTTCCGTCAGAATGTGTAAACGGGGTTTTACACTATGAACGGATTAATCCTGGAATTAGCAAGAAAAACGCCAGATTGTCGCGAATAACGAGATCTGACCTACAATTTCTAACTGTAACTTCTCTGTTTATTAATTTTTTCAAGATTCTCTGCTGGATTTATTCTTCTGGCTGAAATCTTAAACCATTACCTGATATTCACCTGCAAATGCACTGTTGGAAGAGGTTATCCGACATAACGACCATAACAGGAGCATCCTATGAAAATGACAAAACTGGCCACACTTTTTCTGACTGCCACTCTAAGCCTTGCCAGCGGTGCCGCACTGGCCGCCGATAGCGGAGCGCAAACCAATAATGGCCAGGCAAACGCCGCAGCTGATGCGGGTCAGGTTGCCCCGGACGCCCGTGAAAATGTCGCACCAAATAACGTCGACAATAACGGGGTAAATACCGGTTCTGGCGGCACAATGTTGCATCCGGATGGTTCTTCAATGAACAATGACGGCATGACCAAAGATGAAGAGCACAAAAATACGATGTGCAAAGATGGTCGCTGCCCGGACATTAATAAAAAAGTACAAACTGGCGATGGCATCAACAATGATGTCGATACCAAAACCGACGGTACTACGCAGTAACTCTGCCAAAAAGCCAATACCGGGAGAGCAGAGTCTCTCCCTTTTAATTTTTCCCCTCTAAAAGCGGTATGATGTCATAAAGTTAAGTGAGATTAATTAAGGGATGACTCGTCATGGCGCACTCACACACATCTTCACACCTGCCAGAAGATAATAATGCTCGTCGCTTGTTGTATGCTTTCGGCGTGACTGCCGGGTTTATGTTGGTTGAGGTTATTGGCGGTTTTCTCTCAGGTTCTCTGGCGTTGCTGGCCGACGCAGGACATATGCTTACCGATACTGCTGCCCTGCTTTTCGCCCTGCTTGCCGTACAATTTTCTCGTCGTCCGCCCACCATTCGCCACACTTTCGGCTGGCTCAGGTTGACCACACTCGCGGCGTTTGTGAATGCCATTGCCCTGGTGGTGATTACTATTTTGATTGTTTGGGAGGCGATAGAACGTTTTCGCACGCCGCGTCCGGTGGAAGGCGGCATGATGATGACGATTGCCGTAGCTGGGCTGCTGGCTAATATACTTTCTTTCTGGTTACTTCATCACGGTAGTGAAGAGAAAAACCTTAACGTGCGCGCAGCAGCACTGCATGTACTGGGAGATCTGCTGGGTTCGGTTGGTGCTATCGTTGCCGCGTTGATTATTATCTGGACCGGCTGGACGCCTGCTGACCCCATTCTCTCGATACTGGTGTCGCTTCTGGTTCTGCGCAGCGCGTGGCGATTATTGAAAGATAGCGTGAATGAATTACTTGAAGGGGCGCCGGTGTCGCTGGATATCGCTGAACTGAAGCGTCGTATGTGTCGGGAAATCCCGGAAGTCCGCAATGTGCACCATGTACACGTGTGGATGGTGGGTGAAAAGCCAGTAATGACGCTGCATGTGCAGGTGATCCCGCCACACGATCATGACGCGTTGTTGGATACGATCCAACATTATCTGATGGATCACTATCAGATTGAGCACGCCACCATTCAGATGGAATATCAACCTTGTCATGGGCCAGACTGCCACCTTAATGAAGGAGTGTCTGGCCATTCACATCATCACCATTAATGAGATAGCGCGCGTGAACCTCTTTCGCGTGCGCTGTTGATCCACATCCGGCTGCCGTTAAGAGCAATAAACGTCAGGATCAGATACTCCAGCGACATGGCATAGACGCCCTGCAAGGCGAAAATCACCACGCTGATCACGTTAATGATGACCCACAATAACCAGTTTTCGACATATTTGCGCGTCATCAGAATCATTGCCACGATGGATAGTACCATCATGCAGGAATCCCAGAACGGGAAGGCGTCCGGTTGTAGTTCCGGCATCGCAACCTGTAAACCCAACGCCTGCATAATCGTGACTGCAACACGTGTCAGGAAAGCAAATACCGGATTGATAAATACCGTCATCAGGCCGATAGCAACAACGCAAACCGCCAGCCAGGTTAACGCTTTAGGTAATGGCAGCCAGCGAATTTTTAACTCAGCTTCATGCTGACTGGTTTGTCGTGACCAGGCATACCAACCGTAAATGTTGGCAGCAAAGAAAAATACCTGTAGCAACAAGCTGGCATACAGTTGAATCTGAAAGAAAATAATGCCAAACAGGGTGACGTTGATCAGGCCAAAAAAGTAGTTGCTGATCTTCTCCATACTGGCAAGGCCAATACACAGTAACCCTGCGATCGTCCCTACCGCTTCGATCCATGAAAGATCGTAACCACCAGCGCCGATCGGTATATGAACCAGAATGTTCTGTGTGCTAAAAAAATCCATCTTTCCCCCAATGCGTAACATGACGCTTTATTGTCAGTTTCCTCGAAGTGTAGCCGCAAAATCCAGCATACGATTAAGCGGCACCAGCGCCCTCTCTCGCAGCCTTTCATCAACATGTACCTCGTGTTTGCTTTCTCCCTGTTCTAATGCCTCTGCGATGGCCTGGAGGCCATTCATAGCCATCCACGGGCAATGCGCACAGCTACGGCAGGTTGCTCCCTCGCCAGCGGTTGGTGCTTCCAGTAACTCTTTGTCTGGCACCGCCTGCTGCATTTTGTAGAAGATTCCCCGGTCAGTTGCCACAATAAGGCGCTGATGCGGCAATGTTTTCGCAGCATTGATCAACTGACTTGTGGAGCCGACCGCATCCGCCATATCGACAATAGCTTGTGGTGATTCCGGATGCACCAGTATGGCTGCATCAGGGTATTGCTTTTGTAAGCGGGTTAACGCCTGAGTCTTAAACTCATCATGCACAATGCAGGCGCCTTGCCAGCATAAAATATCTGCGCCCGTCTGTTTTTGTACGTAACGACCCAGATGTTTGTCTGGTGCCCAGATGAGTTTTTCACCCAGACTATCCAGATGATCAATGAGTTCAACAGCAATACTTGAAGTTACCACCCAGTCTGCGCGCGCTTTTACCGCAGCAGAAGTGTTAGCGTAGACCACAACAGTACGATCGGGATGGGCATCACAAAATGCGTTAAATTCTTCAATTGGGCAGCCGAGATCCAGTGAACATTCAGCCTGAAGTGTCGGCATCAGAATTGTCTTTTCCGGGCTGAGAATTTTGGCGGTTTCTCCCATAAATCTCACCCCGGCTACGAGTAGCGTTGAAGCGGGATGTTTGGCACCAAAGCGCGCCATTTCTAAAGAATCAGAAATACAGCCGCCAGTTTCTTCCGCCAGCTGTTGAATTTCGGGATCGGTATAGTAGTGGGCGACCATCACCGCATTACGTTCTTTTAGCAGACGTTTTATTTTCTCGCGGTAATACGCTTTTTCATCAATGCTTAACGGTGTCGGCTTCGGGGGGAAAGGATAAATCGCCGCTTCAGGATCAAACATCACGCTCATCTTGCCATCTCGTTTTACAGGCTTAACATTTAGACCGACATAAAGCGTAATATTCGCCACTATCGGTTTCATTTGTTTTATATGCTAAACAAGATAGCCGAGTGGTAGAGAAAAGTCACTCGAATTACGTATGAGATGCCGGCTGCGATGCTATGTATCTTATTTCCACCGACGTAGAGTTGCTTACGCAGCAAGCGCAGAGTATGTCATCAGGGTTAAGAATTGGAATTTTGGGATGCTTGAATAGCAAAAAAGCGCCTTTAGGGCGCTTTTTTACATTGGTGGGTCGTGCAGGATGACTCGCTTCGCTCGCCCTTCGGGTCGTCGCCGCGAGCGGCTCCGTTGTTTCGCTGCGCTCAACTCGAACCTACTGCAGGTTCGAATCTTTGAATATCGCAGATAGCAAAAAAGCGCCTTTAGGGCGCTTTTTTACATTGGTGGGTCGTGCAGGATTCGAACCTGCGACCAATTGATTAAAAGTCAACTGCTCTACCAACTGAGCTAACGACCCCTTGCGGGATTATGCTGCTTTAATCATTCAGGATGGTGGGTCGTGCAGGATTCGAACCTGCGACCAATTGATTAAAAGTCAACTGCTCTACCAACTGAGCTAACGACCCATACGGGTGTTACCTGAAAGATTTTTACTCGGTGCCAATATTAAAATTGGTGGGTCGTGCAGGATTCGAACCTGCGACCAATTGATTAAAAGTCAACTGCTCTACCAACTGAGCTAACGACCCGAGTGGTGGGTGATGACGGGATCGAACCGCCGACCCCCTCCTTGTAAGGGAGGTGCTCTCCCAGCTGAGCTAATCACCCGATATTGCGCTGGATACTACAAACTACTTCCACCTAACCCACCGTAATTAGTGGTGGGTCGTGCAGGATTCGAACCTGCGACCAATTGATTAAAAGTCAACTGCTCTACCAACTGAGCTAACGACCCGGTGGTGGGTGATGACGGGATCGAACCGCCGACCCCCTCCTTGTAAGGGAGGTGCTCTCCCAGCTGAGCTAATCACCCGATACTACGCTGGATACTACTTAAAGTGGTGGGTCGTGCAGGATTCGAACCTGCGACCAATTGATTAAAAGTCAACTGCTCTACCAACTGAGCTAACGACCCACTTTTGCGTTGCTTTCGGTTTGTTTGATATCCCGTGGCAACGGCGGCATATATTACTGATTTCAGATTTGAGCGCAACAAAAATTTCGATGTAGATCACTCAACTGCTTATGATTCGCACGACACGACCAGAAATAATGCGACTTCTGGTCGTGTGTTATGCATTACATCGCGTTCAGACGTTTTTGCGCCTGTTTAGCGCCATCAGTACCAGGGTATTTACTGATAACCTGCTGGTACACGGCTTTCGCTTTCGCGGTGTCACCTTTATCCTGCATGATGACGCCGACTTTAAACATCGCATCCGCAGCCTTCGGTGACTTCGGATAGTTTTTCACCACCGAAGCAAAATAGTACGCCGCATCATCTTTCTTACCCTTGTTGTAGTTTAACTGACCCAGCCAATAATTGGCGTTTGGCAGGTAAGTTGAATCAGGGTAATTTTTGATGAAATTCTGAAATGCCACCATCGCGTCATCCTGGCGGGATTTATCCTGTACCAGCGCAATAGCTGCATTGTAATCAGTGTTTGCATCGCCGCTTTTCACCGGCGCGCCAGCATTCGCAGTACCTGCATCAGCTGTTGGCGTCGTTGATGCCGCAGCACCGCTTTGATCGACGCTGGTTGATTGCGCCGCTGCTGCGCCACCGCTGCTGAGGCTATCGATCTGCAACAGGATCTGCTTTTGCCGCTCCACGACCTGATTCAGTTGATACTGATTTTCCTGAATCTGACCACGCAGGGAATCAATATCGGATTGATTATCAGAGAGTTGTTGCTGGAGTTGGGTTAAAAGCTGGCTGTGAGCATTAGAAATACGCTCAAGTTGAGTGACGCGGTCTTCGACCGAGCCTGAGCCGACACTACTGATTGGTGCCTGAGCAAAAGCGGCCCAAGGGGCCGCTATACCAACCAGTAACGACAGACTCAATAGTTGATGTCTGAAGTTACTGCTCATGCAATTCTCTTAGTAAACCAGTACCGCACGACGGTTTTTGGAATATGCCGCTTCGTCATGACCCAGTACTGCAGGTTTTTCTTTACCGTAAGAAACGATGGAGATCTGGTCTGCAGAAACGCCTTTACCCTGCAGGTACATCTTAACGGCGTTCGCACGACGTTCACCCAGGGAGATGTTGTATTCCGGAGTACCACGTTCGTCCGCGTGACCTTCTACGGTGACTTTGTAAGACGGGTTGCTACGCAGGAAGTTTGCGTGTGCATCCAGCATTTGAGCGAAGTCAGAACGGATATCGTACTTGTCCAGATCGAAGTAAACGATGTTGTTCTGCTGCAGCTGTTGCATTTGCAGACGAGCCTGCTCTTCGGAAGACATATTGCCGTTGCCGCCGTTCGCATCCATACCAGTGCCGGCACCCAGCATGCCTTCGCTGCCGTCATTGCTGGCGTTCTTGTTGGAAGAACATGCCGCAATTGCCATAACAGGCAGAGCAATCATCAGCCCTTTCAGCACTTTGTTCAGTTGCATTTCAATGATTCCTTTACTATTCAATTAATTATTATCACAGATACGGCGACCAGGCAGGGAATTTGACCTGTCCATCAGTTGCCGGAAGACGCGCTTTGAAACGCCCATCTGTAGAAACCAAATTCAGCACGGATCCCATCCCCTGAGAAGAGCTGTAGATTACCATAGTGCCGTTAGGTGCCAGACTTGGCGTTTCATCCAGGAACGTTGACGACAGAACTTGTACGCCTCCCGTTACCAGATCTTGTTTGGCAATGTGCTGCTGCCCACCATTGGAGCTGACCATTACCATAAACTTACCGTCGCTGCTGACATCCGCATCCTGGTTCTGCGAACCTTCCCAGGTAATACGTTGTGGCGCACCGCCGTTGATATTCACTTTATAAACCTGCGGACGACCGGCCTGGTCAGAAGTAAATGCCAGGTTCTGGCTGTCCGGGAACCAGGTCGGTTCGGTGTTGTTGCTGCGACCATCAGTCACCTGACGAATCTGACCAGAAGCCAAATCCATTACGTACAGGTTCAGGCTACCAGTTTTCGACAGAGCGAATGCCAGCTTGCTGCCGTCTGGCGAGAATGCAGGCGCACCGTTATGACGCGGGAATGAAGCCACCTGACGTACAGCGCCATTTGCCAGCGTCTGAATAACCAGCGCGGAACGACCGCTTTCGAAGGTGACATATGCCAGTTTAGAACCATCTGGTGACCACGCCGGAGACATCAGCGGCTGCGGTGAGCGATGAACCACAAACTGGTTGTAACCGTCATAGTCAGATACGCGCAGTTCATACGGGAACTGACCTCCATTGGTCTGAACAACGTAGGCAATTCGGGTACGGAACGCACCTTTAATGCCGGTCAGTTTTTCAAACACTTCATCACTGGCGGTATGACCAGCGTAACGCAGCCATTGCTTGTTAACTTTATATGAGTTCTGAGCAAGTACAGTACCCGGCGCACCGCCGGTATCAACCAGCTGATAAGCAACATTGTAAGAGCCGTCAGGATTTGGAGTGACCTGACCTACAACGACAGCATCAATGCCCAGCGCAGACCATGCAGCAGGTTGAACTTCCTGCGCACTACCCGGCTGCTGTGGCAGACGAGCGCGATCTAACGGATTAAATTTGCCGCTGTTACGCAAGTCAGCAGCAACGATGCCACCAATATCTTCGGGTGCCGCGCCAGGCCCTGCCCACTGGAAAGGAACTACACCAATAGGACGACCGGAATCTACACCGCTGTCGATCACAATGCGGACTTCAGCGTGCAGAACTGATGCCCACAGTATGAGAAAACCAAATGCTACTCGTAATGCCTGCTTCATCATATCTCCCTTATCTGGACAGATAGCCCACGATAATTTAGCAGAATGTTAACAAACTCAAATACACAAAACTACCAGAACCCAGCGACAACCGATGTTTGATGTTAACCGCCGTGACGGTCAACATCGCGATTACGGCTTGAAGTCCAATGGTGCGTTTTTGAACACTTCATATACTGCCTGGCTTGGTGGTTTCGGGATCTTCGCAAGTTTAGCTGCTGCCAACGCAGCCTGACAAAGTGCGGGATCGCCACCTTCAGGTTTGATATCCAGTAACATACCATCTGGCGCCAGTTTTATGCGCAGCGTACAGGTTTTGCCTGCATAGGACGATGCGTCATAGAACTTACTTTCGATAGCAGATTTAATCTGCCCGGCATAGTTATTGATATCTGCGCCTGATGCGCCATTGTTTTTAGTATTACCACTCCCGGCAGGGGAAGCATTGTTCCCTTTCGCCCCACCGCCGGTTTTCGGTGCATTCTTACCAGAGCTTAGCTCACCGAAAATATCATCTGCCTCTGCGGCAGCTTTTGCTGCAGCGGCTTTTTCAGCTGCTGCTTTTGCCGCTGCGGCTTTTTTGTCTGCGGCGGCTTTTTCTGCCGCTGCTTTTTTCTCGGCAGCGGCCTTTTCAGCAGCCGCTTTTTCTGCTGCTGCTTTTTTCTCGGCTGCGGCTTTCTCTGCTGCCGCTTTCTTATCAGCTGCAGCCTTTTCTGCCGCTGCTTTCTTCTCAGCTTCGGCCTTCGCTTTTTCAGCAGCTTCGGCTGCCGCTTTTTTTCTCGCTTCTGCTGCGGCTGCTTCTGCCGCTTCCGCTTTCTTCTTCAGTGCCGCAGCGGCTGCCTCGGCTTTTTTCTGCGCTTCGGCTGCGGCTTTGGCGGCTTCTGCTTCTGCTTTTTTCTTCGCGTCTGCAGCCGCTTTCTTCGCTGCTTCTTCCGCAGCTTTAGCATCCGCTTCGGCCTTCGCTTTAGCATCTGCCGCCGCTTTCGCTGCCGCCTCTTCCGCTTTCTTCTGCTTTAACTCGGCCTGTTTTGCGGCTTCTTCAGCCTGCTTTTTCTGTTCCTGAGCAGCTAACCGCTCTTTCTCAAGTTGCTTCAGGCGTTCCTGTTCAGCCGCTTGTTTCTCACGCAGTTCTTCAGCAGCCTGCTGTTCCTTCATCTTGCGCTGCTCATCAGAACGCTTCGCGCTTGATTCCTGGCTTTGCATGCGTTTGTACTGCTCAACTACCGCACCTGAATCAACCATTACAGCGTCGATGGACGAACCACCGCCGCCTCCGGCTGAAGCTTCTATATTCTCATCGAACGAACTCCAGATCAGCGCCGCAAATAAGATGACATGCAGCACTGCTGAAATAATTATCGCCCGCTTGAGCTTGTCGTTTTGTTCGGTTGCCTTTGACACTCTCGGTTTCCAAAAACTGTTCGCCTGTTACCCGCTCTCTTTCAAGCAAGGGAAACGCAGATGTTTAGATAGGCTGCGTCATTAAACCAACCGATTTCACACCCGCACTATGTAACAAGTTCAGTGCTTTAATTATTTCATCGTAAGGCACATCTTTTGCGCCACCGATCAGAAAGACCGTTTTCGGGTTGGCCTTGAAACGGCTGGACACTTCCGCCACCACCTGCTCTGGTGGTAAACGCTCCAGGCGATCTTTCTCAACCACCACGGTGTACTGACCAATACCAGACACTTCAACAATCACTGGCGGATTATCGTTACTGCTCACCGCCTGTGATTCAGTAGCGTCTGGCAGATCGACCTCCACGCTCTGGGTGATGATGGGCGCTGTCGCCATAAAGATCAGCAACAGCACCAGCAGTACGTCCAGCAACGGTACAATGTTGATTTCGGACTTGAGATCGCGACGACCTCGTCCACGCGCTCTGGCCATGGCTTACCCCTTGTTGCTCTCGCTAACGGTAAACGCCTGGCGGTGCAGAATCGCGGTAAACTCTTCCATAAAGTTGTCGTAATTCAGTTCCAGTTTGTTTACGCGCTGGTTGAGGCGGTTATAAGCCATTACCGCCGGAATAGCAGCGAAAAGACCAATTGCCGTTGCAATCAACGCTTCTGCGATACCGGGAGCAACCATTTGCAACGTTGCCTGCTTCACTGCGCCAAGAGCGATAAAGGCATGCATGATCCCCCAGACTGTACCAAACAGACCAATATATGGGCTGATGGAACCTACCGTACCGAGGAATGGAATGTGCGTTTCCAGATTTTCAAGTTCACGGTTCATCGAGATACGCATAGCACGCGACGCCCCTTCCACTACGGCTTCCGGCGCATGGCTATTGGCACGATGCAGGCGCACAAATTCTTTGAACCCGCTGTAAAAGATTTGTTCCGAACCGGTGAGATTATCCCGTTTTCCCTGGCTCTCTTGATAGAGGCGGGAAAGTTCGATTCCAGACCAGAATTTATCTTCAAACGCTTCAGCTTCGCGTGCTGCAGCGTTAAGAATACGGGTCCGCTGGATAATAATGGCCCAGGATGCGATTGAAAAACCAATCAAAATCAACATGATAAGTTTAACCAGAAGGCTAGCCTTCAGGAACAAATCAAGGATATTCATGTCAGTCACTGCTTAAACTCCGCGACAATAGACTTGGGAAGCGCACGAGGCTTCATTTTGAGTGGGTCAACGCAAACAACCAGAACCTCAGCTTCATTCAGCAAAGTATTCTCGGCGTTGACAATACGTTGCGTGAAAACCAAAGAGGTGCCACGCATTGATGTTATTTCAGTCTGTATTTCGAGCATATCGTCGAGCCGCGCAGGTGCGTAATATTCCACCGTCATTTTACGTACCACAAAGGCAACGCGTTCAGCCATCAGCGCCTGTTGACTGAAGTGATGGTGACGCAGCATCTCTGTGCGTGCTCTTTCATAAAAAGCGACGTAACTGGCGTGGTACACCACACCACCGGCATCGGTATCTTCATAGTAGACGCGAACCGGCCATCGAAACAGCGTTGTATTCACTTTACATCCCGGTAATGCAACAAAAGTTAGAACTTTTAAACGCTGCTACTATACGCGTGCGATTGAGGTTTGGGAATGAGGGCAAGTTAAGGGAGCGTAAAAATTTATGGACTGTTGAAGGTCCATAAATTTTTAAAGAGAATTCTGATTTAAAAGAAGAAGAAAATCAGCCCGACAATGAGAACAATATCGGCAAGCAGTGGGCAAAAAATCCCTTGCCAAAGAACCTTCTGCGGACGAAAACCCACGCCGTGAATCACGCCAGCACAGACGGCCCACATCAGCAATAAACCATGCCAGATTTCCAGTTCACTGGTCTTCGCGGCGAAACGTGATGGGTCCCAAAACATACATCCTGCTAACAGAAGCGCCATCACGAAGGAAAGCGCCCGCAGGGGGCGCTTGTCCATTACCGCATACAAAGTTGCGATAATTTTACTCATTAGCTGTCTTCTTGACCGGCTTTGCCTGATTCGACGTGCTCAAGCGCCAGCGCGGTGATTACCCCAAATGAACAGGCAAGAAGCGTTCCCAGAATCCATGCGAAATACCACATTATTAGCTCCTTACTTAGTACAGAGAGTGGGTGTTACGTTCAATGTCTTCTTTGGTGATACGTCCGAACATTTTCCAGTAACACCAGGTGGTGTAGAGAAGAATGATCGGAACCAGAACCACCGCAACCCAGGTCATGACGTTAAGCGTCAGCTGGCTGGAAGTTGCATCCCACATCGTCAGACTTGCATTCATCATGGTGCTGGACGGCATCACAAACGGGAACATTGCAATACCGGCAGTCAGGATGATGCAGGCCAACGTCAGGGAGGAGAACACAAACGCCCACGCGGCTTTATCCATACGTGCAGTCAGGATGGTCAGCAGCGGCAGAACAACACCCAGCGCCGGAATAGCCCACAGAATCGGCATATTGTTGAAGTTCACCAACCATGCGCCAGCTTCACGAACAACTTCTTTATTCAGCGGGTTAGATGCTGCGTAATGGTCCATTGTCGATTTAACGACATAACCGTCGATACCGTACATCACCCACACGCCAGCCAGTGCGAAGCAGACCAGTGTCACCAGCGCCGCCACCTGTGCAGTTGCACGGGTACGCAGGTGCAGTTCGCCCACGGTACGCATCTGCAGATAGGTCGCGCCCTGAGTAATGATCATCCCTACGCTCACCACACCGGCCAGCAGGCCGAACGGGTTAAGCAACTGGAAGAAGTTACCGGTGTAGTACAGACGCAGATATTCATCAACGTTGAACGGTACGCCCTGCAACAGGTTACCGAACGCCACACCAATCACCAGCGGCGGAACGAAGCTACCAATGAAGATGCCCCAGTCCCACATGTTGCGCCAACGGGTGTCTTCAATCTTGGAACGGTAATCAAAACCGACCGGACGGAAGAACAAAGACGCCAGTACGAGGATCATCGCGACATAGAAGCCGGAGAACGCAGCGGCATAGACCATCGGCCAGGCAGCGAACAGTGCGCCACCTGCGGTGATTAGCCATACCTGGTTACCGTCCCAATGTGGCGCGATAGAGTTAATCATAATTCGACGCTCGGTGTCGTTACGACCGAGGAAACGGGTGAGCATCCCCACCCCCATGTCGAAACCGTCAGTGACTGCAAAACCAATCAGCAGAACGCCAACCAGCAGCCACCAGATAAAACGCAATACTTCATAATCGATCATTTGACGACTCCTGTCTTAGCGTGCCGGCTGAGTAGTCGTGGAAGACTGCTCAAAGTGATAGCGACCGGTTTTCAGGCTGCTTGGGCCGAGGCGTGCAAACTTGAACATTAAGAACAATTCTGCCACCAGGAACAGGGTATACAGGCCGCAAATCAGCACCATCGAGAAGATGAGATCGCCTGCAGTCAGCGACGAGTTTGCTACTGCGGTAGGCAACACTTCACCGATAGCCCACGGTTGACGACCATATTCAGCAACGAACCAACCCGCTTCTACAGCAATCCACGGCAGCGGAATACCGTACAGCGCGGCGCGCAGCAGCCATTTTTTCTCGCCAATGCGGTTACGGATTACACTCCAGAAGGAGAGCGCGATAATTGCCAGCAGCAGGAAGCCACACGCCACCATGATACGGAACGCGAAGTACAGCGGCGCTACACGTGGAATGGAGTCTTTGGTTGCCTGTTGAATCTGCGCTTCAGTCGCATCTGCCACGTTTGGCGTATAGCGTTTCAGCAGCAGACCGTAACCGAGGTCTTTCTTCATGCTATTGAACTGGTCACGTACAGCCTGATCGGTGGAACCAGAACGCAGTTGTTCGAGCAGAGAGTACGCTTTCATCCCGTTACGAATACGTTCTTCGTGCTGCACCATCAGTTCTTTCAGGCCGATAACCGGTGTATCCACGGAACGCGTTGCGATAATACCCAGCGCGTAAGGGATCTGGATCGCAAATTTGTTCGTCTGCTCTTCCTGATCAGGAATACCAAACAGAGTAAAGGCGGCAGGCGCAGGTTGAGTTTCCCACTCGGCTTCAATAGCAGCCAGTTTGGTTTTCTGCACATCGCCCATTTCGTAACCAGATTCATCACCCAGAACAATAACAGACAGGACGGCAGCCATACCGAAGCTGGCAGCGATAGCAAAGGAGCGTTTTGCGAAGGCGAAGTCACGACCTTTCAGCATATACCATGCGCTGATACCGAGGATGAACATCGCGCCAGTCACATAACCAGACGCTACAGTGTGAACGAATTTCACCTGAGCAACCGGGTTAAGCACCAGCTCGGAGAAGCTCACCATCTCCATACGCATAGTTTCGAAATTGAAATCGGACGCGATTGGGTTTTGCATCCAGCCGTTCGCAACCAGAATCCACAGAGCGGACAGGTTTGAACCGAGCGCCACCAGCCAGGTGACACACATATGCTGAACTTTACCCAGACGATCCCAACCGAAGAAGAACAGACCTACAAAGGTGGATTCGAGGAAGAAGGCCATCAGACCTTCGATTGCCAGCGGCGCACCGAAGATATCCCCCACATAGTGGGAATAGTAAGACCAGTTAGTCCCGAACTGGAACTCCATGGTCAGACCGGTTGCCACACCCAGAGCAAAGTTGATACCAAACAACTTGCCCCAGAACTTGGTCATATCTTTATAAATCTGTTTGCCGGAAAGGACGTAGACCGTTTCCATAATGGCCAGCAGGAACGCCATACCGAGCGTCAGCGGCACAAAAAGGAAGTGGTACATCGCGGTCAAGGCAAACTGTAAGCGCGACAGTTCGACTATATCTAACATCATGACTCCTTGCTCATCGCATGAAGACTCCGAGAGTGAACCCCGTTAGAAAGGGTCACACGCATGCCCCAATACAAAATTATTTGCTCGCCCCTATCGTTGCCATTTCATCAAAAGAGGAAAGACAATGATAAAAAAGTTACAAATATGTTAATGAATAAACCAAATTGATCCCGTAATTATATTACGCCGCAAAATCCTTACAATAAACAGGTTTTTATTGAGCAAAATTGCATTTTTCGACAGTGATCAATTTATAGCGAAATTGTCACCATCTCACCAATTTGATCTACGACAATTTATCGTGTTTTGCAGATTTTTTTCAAGAATTAAAAATTGATTTACATCAAAATCAATCAGATGTGTTAATTATGTGTGAAGTATGAATCACCAAAAGCCCTATTGTTAATTTATTGTAAAATAATAATGCAACATAATTATCACAACAAAAAGACATAGATAAAAAACCAGTATTTTATTTAACAAAGCCACCTTATCAATTTTTTATAATCCTAATTGATTAGAGTAGCCAATTTGTTGCTATTTCACATAACAAATTTTTATCATAGTTAATTGATTGTTGTCTTTATGAGCGCCGAACTGTAAATCCATTACCTATTGTTTCTCTGGTAATAATCACAAAAAGAAATAGATGCCTTCGGTATAGTCAGATAGAACAAGAATTTTCAAAAGAATTTATATATGGCATTGATATTTCCCGATCTGTATTCAATGATTCCCTCAACGATTGAAAATCAAGAGAAATTGTCATAACGGGGATACGAAACAACAAAACGGAATTATAGCCAGGCGTTAGAAAACACAGGATATTCTCGGGTAACACGCCACTCTGTCTAAAAATATTAACTCTCTGCCTTACAAAGGATTCCCCATGAAGAAAGCAACACATGTGATTGGCGTTGATGCGATTGTACTCTCCTCTATCTATGGATATTAGCGATATCGACTCATCAAGCATGAACTGAGTGGTATTCAGCTCCATATGAACAGCAACCTGGTGGGTAAACATGATTTCGCCGTTGGAATCAAGGTTGTTCTGCAACATCTAACAGATTGCTTCAATCTGCCTGGATTTGCCCCTATAT
>NZ_PZKQ01000060.1:0-15471 GCF_003046645.1 Escherichia sp. MOD1-EC6475
GTCCCGTCCGTTCCGCCACTTATTAAGAAGCCTCGAGTTAACGCTCGAGGTTTTTTTTCGTCTGTATTTCTATTTTTGCCAAAATCGCAAAAATCCTCTGCATTTCACGCTCTTTTTCCGCAACAGTCTGAAGCCCATAATCATCTCAGTTAACGAACATAGCATTAGAAGAGGCATATTATGGCTATCCCTGCATTTGGTTTAGGTACTTTCCGTCTTAAAAACGACGTTGTTATTGCATCTGTGAAAACGGCGCTTGAACTTGGCTATCGCGCAATTGATACCGCACAAATCTATGATAACGAAGCTGCAGTAGGTCAGGCGATTACAGAAAGCGGCGTGCCACGTAATGAACTCTATATCACCACTAAAATCTGGATTGAAAATCTCAGCAAAGACAAACTGATCCCGAGTCTGAAAGAGAGCCTGCAAAAATTGCGTACCGATTATGTTGATCTGACGCTAATCCACTGGCCGTCACCAAACGATGAAGTCTCTGTTGAAGAGTTTATGCAGGCGTTGCTGGAAGCGAAAAAACAAGGGCTGACGCGTGAAATCGGTATTTCCAACTTCACGATCCCGTTGATGGAAAAGGCAATTGCTGCTGTTGGCGCTGAAAACATCGCCACCAACCAGATTGAACTGTCTCCTTATCTGCAAAACCGTAAAGTGGTCGATTGGGCTAAACAGCACGGCATTCATATTACTTCCTATATGACGCTGGCTTATGGTAATGCACTGAAAGATGAGGTTATTGCTCGCATAGCAGAGAAACACAATGCGACCCCGGCACAAGTAATTCTGGCGTGGGCAATGGGGGAAGGCTACTCAGTAATACCGTCTTCTACTAAACGTGAAAACCTGGAAAGTAACCTTAAGGCACAAAGTTTACAGCTTGATGCAGAAGATAAAAAAGCGATCGCCGCACTGGATTGTAACGACCGCCTGGTTAGTCCGGAAGGTCTGGCTCCTGAATGGGATTAAGCCTCTCTGACAGCTCCTTTGGGAGCTGTTTTTACATGCTCGCTAAGGAAATCGATAAAGGCCCGGATGCGAGTACTTACCGCTCGGTCGCTGTAATAAACGGCACTGAATGGCATTTCCACTGGCAACACTTTATCTGCCATTAACTCCACCAGTTCACCACGAGCAATTTCTCTGTCGATCATATAGTCGGACAAACACGCAATCCCGTTGCCACTCAGGCAAAGCTGTTTCAAGGTTTCCCCGCTATTGGACGACAAACCGTACTTCACTTCATGTAATTGTCCATCGCTACAGGCTATCGGCCAAGTATTGAGGGACGCGGGTTCAGTGAATCCCAGGCAAACATGTTGCTTTAAATCGTCGATAGTTTCTGGCTTCCCGTAGCGGGCAATATAGTCGGGGGAGGCGATAATTTTTCGATAACTGTTAAATAACGGCCTGGCTCGTAAGCTGGAATCCGTTAACGTACCGGCGCGAATCGCGACATCCACTTTTCTTTCGATCAAATTAATGATCGTTTCGGAGGAGACTAGCGATAAAGTGACTTCCGGATAGCGTTCACGGAAAGGCTTAATCAACGGCATCAGAAAGTGCAGCACCACTGGAGTTGCGGCATCGATCCGTAACAGTCCACGCGGTGTATTACGCGTCTCCATAATTTCTGATTCTGCTGCTGCCATCTCCTGCAAAATTGACTGTACGCGACGAAAATAACGCTCGCCTTCTTCCGTCAGGCTAAGTTGTCGCGTGGTCCGATTAAGAAGGCTAACGCCAAGTTTCATCTCCAGCTTTTTCACCGCCCGGCTTACCGCTGAGTTTGCTTGCCCTAATTGTTCCGCTGCCCGGCTAAAGCTGCCGCTTTCGACGACCGAAACAAAAATGGCGAGTTCTTCCGACGTGGCTTTCATTTTTGCTCCTGTTGCAAAATAGAAGAGATATTTTAAATTTATTTGTCATTAAACCATCAGGATACGTGATATGTCATCCGATTTAATGTTCTCAATAATGAGCAAAATTCTGTTCGGTGTAAGCACTTGCTTACATAACAATATACAATTGCTCGTTGAAAGAGTGAGCTAAAATCCCTATAACAGTAGAACCCTCCCGAGTGCGGAAGGGTTGACGTAATAGAGGTTTCAAAGTCAAAAGTGCGAAAAAATACCTATGCCATGCGCTATGTTGCCGGACAACCTGCGGAAAGGATCTTACCGCCGGGGTCATTTGCGAGCATCGGCCAGGCATTACCACCCGGAGAACCGTTAAGTACCGAAGAGCGTATTCGGATCCTGGTGTGGAACATTTACAAACAGCAACGCGCTGAATGGTTGTCGGTATTAAAGAACTACGGCAAAGATGCGCATCTGGTGTTATTGCAGGAAGCGCAGACAACGCCAGAGTTAGTGCAGTTTGCGACTGCTAACTATCTTGCTGCCGATCAGGTGCCCGCTTTTGTGCTGCCACAACATCCTTCCGGCGTAATGACCCTTTCGGCAGCGCATCCGGTGTATTGTTGCCCGTTACGCGAACGTGAGCCTATTTTACGTCTGGCGAAATCGGCACTGGTGACGGTCTATCCATTACCTGACACCCGCCTGTTGATGGTAGTCAATATTCATGCGGTCAACTTCAGTTTGGGCGTGGATGTTTATAGTAAGCAGTTGCTTCCTATTGGCGATCAGATAGCCCACCACAGTGGTCCGGTCATTATGGCGGGAGATTTCAATGCCTGGAGCCGTAGAAGGATGAACGCTTTATATCGCTTTGCGCGAGAAATGTCGCTGCGCCAGGTGCGTTTTACTGATGATCAGCGCCGCCGGGCGTTTGGTCGCCCGCTCGATTTTGTTTTCTACCGTGGTCTGAATGTCAGCGAAGCTTCCGTACTGGTTACGCGCGCTTCTGATCACAATCCGCTACTCGTTGAATTCAGTCCCGGCAAGCCTGATAAATAAGGTATGTCAGGTCTGCCACAGGGCAGACCAACGTTTGGCGCTGCCTTTTTATACTCAAACAACAAAAGGACAGTGCAATGACAACACAATCCCACCATGAGCACGTAGAAAAGCAATTTAGCTCGCAGGCCAGTGAATATTTAACCAGTGCCGTGCATGCATCCGGGCGTGACTTACAGCGCCTGGCGGCGTGTCTGGCAGAGTATCCTGACGCTTGCGTACTTGATATGGGCTGTGGAGCAGGACATGCCAGCTTTGTCGCTGCGCAAAACGTGCAGGAAGTGGTGGCGTATGACTTATCTTCCCAAATGCTGGATGTTGTTGCACAGGCTGCAGATACCCGACAACTGAAAAATATCACCACTCGCCAGGGGTATGCCGAAAGCCTGCCTTTTGCCGATCACACCTTTAATATTGTTATTAGTCGTTATTCTGCCCACCACTGGCATGATGTCGGTGCGGCATTGCGTGAAGTGAATCGGGTGCTGAAATCCGGCGGTAGGCTGATTGTGATGGACGTCATGTCACCGGGTTACCCGGTACGCGACATTTGGTTACAGACGGTAGAAGCATTGCGCGATGCCTCTCACGTGCGTAATTACGCCAGCGGTGAGTGGTTGACGTTAATCAATGAAGCCTATCTGCTTGTCGATAATTTGATCACCGATAAATTGCCTCTGGAATTCTCTTCGTGGGTTGCGAGAATGCGTACGCCAGAAGTGTTAGTAGATGCTATTCGCGTTTACCAACAGAGCGCATCGACAGAGGTGAAAACGTATTTTGCCTTGCAGAATGATGGCTCTTTCACCAGTGATATCATCATGGTTGAAGCACATAAAGCGGCATAAATAAAAAAGGCACCGGGGGAATCGGTGCCTTTCTGTTATCTGGTTTGTCAGGAATCTGGCATATTGTTGTTTTTCACAAACAACGTCAGCTTATCGCCTGGTTGCAGATTCGCAGTATCACTGTTCCAGCGCATCACATCTTTGATGTTTACGCCGTGACGCTTAGCAATGCTTGAAAGCGAATCACCTTTGCGCACACGATACGTAATACTGTCGCTGTTGTTTGCCAACCGCTGTGCGCTACTACCAGCGCCAATTGTCAGGCTTTGGCCTGGTTTCAGCTTAGAACCGCGCAGATTGTTCCACTGCTGCAAATTCTTTGTGCTTACGCCGAGACGTGAAGCGATGCTTGAAAGCGTGTCGCCAGAGCGTACGGTGTAAACGCGGCTATTAAGCGGCGTATTGTCGGCAACCAGTGTCGACTGTACGGCAGCAATTTCGCCTGAAGCCAGAGATTCACGCAGTTGATCTGCATGTTTCTTTGGCACCATCACGTACTGTGGACCACTTGCGCCCAGCGTGGAGCCTTTCACGCCAGCGTTGAAGGTCTTCAGTTTGCTGACGGAAATTCCCGCCATATCTGCAACCTTCGCCATTTCAACCGGGCTACTCAGGTGTACACGCGCCAGAGCACGGCTTTCATCGGTCGTCGGCAGACGTACACCATAACGCTTGCTGTTTTTGAGAATATCACTCAATGCCAGCATCTTAGGCACGTACTGCTTCGTTTCCTGCGGCAACGGTAACGACCAGAAGTCCGTGGATTTCCCACGCGCTTTGTTCGTTTTAATTGCCTTCATCACTCGACCTTCGCCGCTGTTATAAGCCGCTACGGTCAAAAGCCAGTCGCCATCAAACATCTTGTTCAGACGCTGCATCATGTTCAGCGCGGCAGTTGTTGAAGCAACAACATCGCGACGCGCGTCATAATTGCGGGTCTGTTTCAAACCATAATTGCGCCCCGTGCTCGGAATGATCTGCCAGATGCCTGCGGCATTGGCGCCAGACGTCGCGTGAGGATCAAAAGCGCTCTCCACTATGGGTAGTAGTACCAGTTCCATAGGCATGTTACGTTTTTTAACTTGCCCGGCTATCCAGTACATATACGGCTCTGCCCGTAAAGTTACATCGTGGAGATAGCTCTTATTGCGTAAATATTTCTGTTTCTGTTCGCGAATCCGGTCGTTTTCCGGAATTCCCATCTTTAGCTCGTCGCCTATGAAAGCCCACAAGTCACCATCCGGCGCGATAGACGTCCCATCGTCCATCCATCGTGCCTGACTTGTAAACTTTGCTGCTTCCCCTTGACCAGCTGCAGAAAGGCTCTGTGCGTGCTGTTGAACGTTACCAGTACTCTGGCAACCCACGAGCAGGACAGAGGCGAGTAATATCGCTTTTGCCTTCATGTGTGTGTCAATAGTTGCTTAAAAGACGACCGATCATAACGGCGAACGAAGCCGATGACAAGAAAGTTTTATCAGAATCTATCTTTCTTTGACCTTAACCAGGCAAAACGTTCTTCAGGTTGTTGCAATAATGTTTCTTTATTAATTACATTAATTAAATCAATATCTTCTGTTCTCAAAAAAACATTATTTTGCCGCTCATTTTTCAGAGTTACGGGTAGTGTTATTTGATTTTTTGCCCGTAACTCCTTAACTTTACGATAATAATCATTTATAGACAAATCGTGCGGAAGAATGCTCAAAGCAAACTTCATATTTGATAAAGTATATTCGTGAGCGCAACACACCAGGGTATCGTCAGGAAGTTCACTTAATTTTTTAAGTGATTGATACATCTGTGATGCAGTGCCTTCGAATAGTCTACCGCAACCGCCAGAAAACAGAGTGTCGCCACAAAATAGATAAGGTTCGCTAAAGTAACAGATATGTCCTAAAGTGTGACCTGGCGCAGCAATTACTCTAAATTCATGCCCCAAAACGAAGGCAGTTTCGCCATCTTTGACTACCTGCGTTGTTCCCTTATCTTGTGTCTCTTCTGGCCCATACACCACAATTTGCGGATACTTTTCTACTAGTTCTTTTACACCGCCAACGTGATCGTGGTGATGGTGGGTGAGGAAAATCGCTACTGGTTGCCAGTTGTTAGCTGAAATCGCCTTTAATACGGGTTCTGCCTCTCCTGGGTCGACAATCAGGCAACGACCTGCTTCATCAGACAAAACCCAGATGTAATTGTCATCAAAGGCGGAAATACTGTTAAGATTCATATATTACCTCTCAGTGCGAAACGGAAGGTTGTGATGAAACCGGCAAGGACCCCTCAAACTGTCGTGGCTCCTGATTGCTGGGGCGATTTGCCCTGGGGAGAGCTTTATCGCAAGGCGCTGGAACGCCAGCTCAACCCGTGGTTCGCTAAAATGTATGGCTTTCATCTGCTTAAGATTGGCAATTTAAGCGCAGAAATCAATTGCGAAGCGTGCGCGGTTTCTCATCAAGTGAATGTTTCTGCGCAAGGAACGCCCGTCCAGGTGCAGGCTGATCCGCTTCACCTTCCTTTTGCCGATAAATCCGTCGATGTTTGTCTACTGGCGCATACATTGCCGTGGTGCACCGATCCGCATCGTTTATTGCGCGAAGCCGATAGGGTATTGATTGATGATGGCTGGCTGGTTATTAGCGGCTTCAATCCCATCAGTTTAATGGGATTACGCAAACTTGTGCCGGTATTGCGAAAAACATCGCCCTATAACAGTCGGATGTTTACTCTGATGCGGCAACTGGACTGGCTCTCTTTGTTGAATTTTGAAGTGCTACACGCCAGCCGTTTCCATGTTCTCCCGTGGAACAAGCACGGTGGAAAACTATTGAGCACGCACATTCCTGCGCTTGGTTGCTTACAACTTATTGTTGCCCGGAAACGGACTATTCCTTTAACGCTAAATCCGATGAAACAGAGTAAAAACAAACCGCGAATTCGCCAGGCAGTCGGCGCCACCCGGCAATGTCGTAAACCACAGGCTTAAACTTCGACTTGATAGCCCGTATCTTCCAGCGTGGGATTCATCGCCGCAGCACGAGCCAGTTCATCACAGCGTTCGTTTTCCGGGTGTCCGGCATGGCCTTTTACCCATTCCCATTTGATTTGATGCTGACCCAGCGCGGCATCAAGACGTTGCCAGAGATCGACATTTTTTACCGGTTTTTTGTCTGCGGTTTTCCAGCCACGTTTTTTCCAGTTATGGATCCACTGGGTGATCCCCTGGCGGACATACTGGCTGTCGGTACTCAAAATGACTTCGCAATGTTCTTTTAACGCTTCCAGCGCGACAATAGCAGCCATCAACTCCATACGGTTGTTGGTGGTGCGGGTGTAGCCTGCGCTAAAGGTTTTCTCGCGTCCGCGATAACGTAAAATAGCGCCATAACCCCCAGGTCCAGGATTACCCAGACACGAACCATCGGTGAAAATTTCTACCTGTTTAAGCATCTCTGGTAGACTTCCTGTAATTGAATCGAACTGTAAACGACAAGTCTGACATAAATGACCGCTATGAGCACTGCAATTACACGCCAGATCGTTCTCGATACCGAAACCACCGGTATGAACCAGATTGGTGCGCACTATGAAGGCCACAGGATTATTGAGATTGGTGCCGTTGAAGTGGTGAACCGTCGACTGACGGGCAATAACTTTCACGTTTATCTCAAGCCCGATCGGCTGGTGGACCCGGAAGCCTTTGGCGTACATGGTATTGCCGATGAGTTTTTGCTCGATAAGCCTACGTTTGCCGAAGTAGCTGATGAGTTCATGGATTATATTCGTGGCGCGGAGCTGGTGATCCATAACGCAGCGTTCGATATCGGCTTTATGGACTACGAGTTTTCGATGCTCAAGCGCGATATTCCGAAGACCAATACCTTCTGTAAGGTCACCGATAGCCTTGCGGTAGCGAGGAAAATGTTTCCTGGTAAGCGCAACAGCCTCGATGCGTTATGCGCCCGCTACGAAATAGATAACAGCAAGCGTACGTTGCACGGGGCATTACTCGATGCCCAGATCCTTGCGGAAGTTTATCTGGCGATGACCGGTGGCCAAACGTCGATGGCTTTTACGATGGAAGGTGAAACACAACAGCAACAAGGTGAAGCAACAATTCAGCGCATTGTGCGCCAGGCAAGTAAATTACGCGTTGTTTTTGCGACTGATGAAGAGCTTGCAGCGCATGAAGCCCGTCTCGATCTGGTGCAGAAGAAGGGCGGAAGTTGCCTTTGGCGGGCATAATTAACCGTTAAAGGCGCTAAAAATAGCGCGTTGGGCGATTTTTGCAGCAAACGATTCAAAAGATGAGAAAAAGCGTTGACGAAGGTCGAGGCAATCCGTAATATTCGCCTCGTTCCCAACGGAACACAACGCGGAGCGGTAGTTCAGTCGGTTAGAATACCTGCCTGTCACGCAGGGGGTCGCGGGTTCGAGTCCCGTCCGTTCCGCCAATATTTAGAAAGCCTGAATCAGTAATGGTTCAGGCTTTTGTCGTTTCTGGCTTTCGGGATTTTTCACCCCGGAAGTTAAATGGATATAATCCAGAAAATAGTTACACCATATAATGACCAGTAGTTATAAATTCTGGTCATTTTGGTTATTCCTGCGCATCCCACTTCTCCAGCAGTTCAGCTGGAACTTCATTGATTATCTCCGAAAAGCGTTTTCCGACCAGTCGTTCAGCCTGGCGCAACAAGGGAATGGTCGGGCTGCTTGGTTCACTGTGCTCAAACCAGCGGCGGATGACTCGCAGGCGTTTCAGTGCGTCGTTCCGATCGCTGATTTGCTGTGGCTCTGCGATGATCTTTGCAGTCGTTTCGGCTGGTATATCCACTGTGGGAGCGACATGCTCTGCTAGTGTCAGTCCGGTATTATCGATAGCCGCATACTTCGGCTGATCAGCCTGCGGTTTTGGTTGTGGGATTTCTGGCGTAGTGGTCTGTACCGCCCCAGGCAACAGGGTCAGCAGTTGCGTCAGACGCGAAAAGTCCGGAGCCAGGTCATTGAGCGTTTCACGAGCATGGTGTTGCAGTCGCTCAGTGATCTCGGCGGCCTGGCGAAATGCGTCCAGCGGCAGTGCGCCGCGTGCTTCCAGGTCGGCCAGTTGCTGACGTACTGATTCCGGTGCCAGCGCATCCGCCGGGCGTGATGCAGACAGCGAACGTTCCACATCCCGAACCTGAAGGCGCATGGCGGCGTTGTTTGATAGCGTAATGCCACGAATATCTGCCATTACGCCTTCGTGGTCCAGTAGCGCCGACAGCGCGTTACTGCGTGCTACAGCCGCATCTTCGGCGGTGGTATCTTCAGCCGCAAGCAGTTGTGGATGGATGGTGTCCGGGTTCGTGGCACACAACGTTTCCAGGAGTGTGAGTGTCTCCACCAGCCCTCTGACTCCGCCCTGATGGATGCGGCAGCGCAGTAGGATCACCAGGATGCGGATATCTTTGCTGCGCGCCAGCAGGCGGTGGGCGTCTCGCTCAAGCTCCGCCCAGTTAATGGTTTCCGGCGTACTGACAAAATCGCCATATTGCGCCTCTTCACGCGCTAAGGCGTGGGTGAACAGCAACAAGTACTCTGGATCATACTCTAGATCCGGGCCGCAGGGACATTCAGCCGAAATAGGGTCAGACAGGGGGGTATCCATTAAATTATCCTCAGTGTGCCAGATAGTGTTCAGGTTCGAAAATCATGCCCGTCACCGGGTTGCCGTGCAGGGCTTTCCCTGCCCAGGCGGTCCAACCAAGCTGATATGGACCACCAGTAACAGCCGGAGGGGCTGCGTGTGGTTTAAGCTGTAGCTCAATTTCCCAGCAGTATTCAAACCCGGTAAATGCGCGAACCAGTTCCGTTAGTACTGGCAGGTTATTACCACCAGGCAGGAAACGCCGGTAGTCAGCCAGCGTCAGCGGGCCAATCACCAGCCGGAACTTATACTGCATGTCCGGCACGGCCTGGCCGATGAGTGCGCCGTTGCCAATGACGGAAGAGGGGGCTGGCATCCCCAGTCGGGTAATTTCATCATCAGCCACAGTTATCCAGTGCAGGACATACTCTTGTATCCGGAAAGGCACACTGAAATAGTGCGCCAGCGTGGCGGCCAAGCCGTCCGGGTTGCGGGATTCGCGCACCAGATGGGCCGATGCCGCCAGGCGAACGTGATCCGGCAGCGAGCTGTCTGCACTTTCCCGTAAATCCTGTCCGCTGAGGCTGGAGATATAAAAGGCAAAACGGTCATATTCCTGCTTATCCAGACCGCCTCCGGCGGACTGGGCGCTGCGCCATGCCTGATAAAACTGCGTCAGCCAGCGGTGATGAAAAAGATCGGTAAAACGGGTCAGGGTCGGATCGCAGCGGCTTTCGGTCCGATTGCGCGCCAGTTCGGTGTAGTGCAGTGGCAGCGGACCATTCGGTCCCCACAGTCCAAGGCTGTAAAGGCTAAGGTGCAGGCGTCCTTGCTGCCAGCTCACATTGGCGATTTCCCGTGGCGCAAAGGTCAGTGTAGGTGTTTGTCCGAGGCGAAATTTTTCCATACTTGGTTGCCAGGCACTACCTGCAGGGACGGTACACAACTGCACATCCACGCGGCGCATCAGGTTCAGAAAACCATAGCGCCAGGGCGTTTTCTGCGCTTGGGGGAAATCGCCGCTCATACACTTCCCCGTAGTCCGGCTCTGACCGGCCAGGTCATAATTTTCCCACGTTGCATGCTGTGCAGTGTCATTTGCGAGAAGGTATTAATGGAAACATGACGAGCGATATATTGCTCCAACACCAGACCGAACAGATACGGGCTGATACCAGAGAATCCGTCCTCATCCACCGTCAGCTCACAACTGACGCCGCGACCATAAACCAGCAGCCCGGAACCGGGCAGACGGCGGGTAACAGGCGTTGTTTTACAGCCAATCAGGCTGCGTACCTGACGCGATTGCGGACTGTCATGCGCCGGAATAAACAGGTTCAGCAGATCGCGCAGTGCCTGACCGCCGGTGCGGTGATCCAGATCGGCCAGCGGCAGATAATTAAAGGATAACTGGCGGATCAACCGCCAGGCCATTTCACGTTCCGCCAGTGGTGGCTGTGGTGGACGAGGTGGACGGATAAGCCCCACGCCTGCCACAGGGATGGCCGCATCTACGGTCAGATCGTCCCGGCCAGTGCGTGCAATAAGACAGGGCAGATCGCGGTTGGTGACCATGGCAGTGATGGTGATATGGCGCAGATTTTCCGGGTATGGGGCTTCATACTGGTCAACCAGCGACAGGAATACTTCCGAGCCCGTATAGGGTGTGCGGGTGCCGTAGCGGCGGGCGTTCTCAGACAACCGACGCGGCTCCCGGCGCAGGGAAAAATAACGCCCATGATTGCCTTCATCATTATTACGGGTGTGGTAGAGCGGGCGAAATGTCATCTTCCGCGTGGTGTCGACTTCCAACCCTTCCACTTCCTGTACCGAAAACACCTCATAGTCGAGCGGATGGGTCCTGTCCACCACCAGGTGCTGCTCCGTTGTGCTGTGAGTGATATCGATCCGGGCGGTGACGCGGGGAAACAGGTTGATCACCGGGGTACAGAACAGGCTGAACTGTGCCGCATTTGTCTGGTGGATCAGCCAGTCTGGCGGCAGGCGGTTCAGTAAGATAACAATTTCCGCCACGCCGCTGTGAATTTTTTGTAACCCGGCAGACAGACCCGTCGGGGTGAAAAAATAAAAGCGTTCCGGGCAGGCAAAATATTCATGCAACAGGTTATGGCCGTGGAACACGTTCCACGCCAGCGGCAATAGCCCTTGATCCGGCTCCAGACCCTCGTACATAACGGGCTGTTTCAGGTTCACATCCAGTACGCCGTCAAAATGACCCGGAACGCCTGCCAGTGTGGCAATGGCGCTGGTGTGCAGCAGTTCGAACAGGTGTGAGGCCGTGCGCTCCTCGCCACAGAGATAGAGCGGCAATCTGTCCAGCCCGGCAAGCTGGCTGAAGGTCAGTTCACCGAAGGTGCGCAGGGTGATGCGCAGCGCCCCGGCGACGTGAATGTTAGCTGGCAGGTAGCGGTGCAGGGCGGGCATATCCGGCGGCGCGGCGGTCAGGCGCGCCTCTTCGATGGCAAGCGGCCACAGTGTCACATCCTGGCTGCTGCGAAACTGGCAGGCGGCGCTTTCACCTTCCGGAATGGAGGAAAAAAGGCAGTGTTGCGTGGGACGGTGAATCCCTTCGCCAAATCGCCTTCTTCCGGATCGGGATGTAGTTGTGCCACGCTCATTGAGGGGGTAGGGGTGATGTAATTGGGATTGACGACCTCCAACAAACGCTGGGTGAAGCGGGGAAATTCAGCATCAATTTTAAGCTGCGTGCGGGCGGTCAGGAAGCTGAAAGCTTCGATCATACGCTCCACATACGGATCGGCAATATCCGCTCCCTGCATTCCCAGCCGAGCGGCGATTTTGGGATGACGGGCGGCAAATTCGGCTCCCGTTTCCCGCAGGTAGCTCAATTCGCGGTTGTAGTATTCCAGTAGCCGTGGATCCATCACTCACCCTCTATATTAATAAAACGTAATGCGGCTGTGCTCCATATCCAGCGCACTACGTACCCGGAATGCTGTCGGATACGGCTGCGTGAGGATCTCACCGCAAATTTCAAACTGTAATGTGTTATGGCCATTCTGGCGTTGTTCATCCTGTAGCGGGATGATTTGCAGTGTGGAGGTCTTCAGCCGGGGTTCAAACCGGGTAATAGTACACAAAATGGCTCTGCGGATATCATCCCACTTATGTTCATACAAAAAGCTCCCCGCCAGCGGCGGCAGGCCGTAGTTCACTACGGAAGCAGCCGCCTGCGGGTAACGCGCGGCATCAATATCATCTTCATGGCTGATGGTGTTGAGCAGAAACGACAAATCCCGGCGGATGATCTCTTTAAGCTGAGCTGGGCTAACACTGATATCGTGGTCGCGCTTCTGGTTTGGGGTGTCGTCGCACAGGCGGTCAAACAGAGTGGGTAGTAAGTGTTTGCCCGGGCGCTGGTGGGAGGCATTCATGCATCTTGGCCTTCAGGTGAATTAAAGGTGCAGGTGCTCAAATCCAGCAGGCTGATATCTCCGTGGCTGGTGAGCCACATTTTTTGCCCCAGTGCTTGTACCAGGGTTTCACCGGAACCATCCTGCCAGACGGTTTTGCGGCACAGACACAGGGTATCGGAGGCCTTTTCTGAACCGCTGTAGCGGGAAAATAGCCAGGCTCCATGCGCATCGCCATTGTGAAGTGTGATATTGACGGGTTTCCAGATCAGATCGGTCAGACTCGCTGGCGAGGGCGATTTCAGTGAGCGAATTTGCGAAAGCGGCAGCCAGATATACACGCCACCAGTGACCAGTTCCAGCACTGGGCCGGTACGGGAGTCGCTGTCGCTTATCCAGTCAAATGTGCCACCATTCCACTGCCCGGCTGTGTCTGTTATGGTCTCAAACGCGCGGCTG
Organism: Escherichia sp. MOD1-EC6475; assembly: GCF_003046645.1. Lineage (NCBI taxonomy): Bacteria > Pseudomonadati > Pseudomonadota > Gammaproteobacteria > Enterobacterales > Enterobacteriaceae > Escherichia > Escherichia sp. MOD1-EC6475. Next base: position 13,271 of record NZ_PZKQ01000060.1, read on the forward strand.
CGGTGGGCATCGGCATCTGACGTTTTACCACGGGCGTTACAGGCGAGGGCGGCAAGCAGATCCTCCATCCAGACGGGCGGAGGGAGAATAAAACTAGGGCGTTGTTCACCATGAAAGCAGGACTGGCGGTATATCTCACAGCGAATCAACTCCCCAAATACCTGTGCTTCTCGGGTATAATTTGCGTCCATTCGGGCGCACAGTTGGATTTGTTGCAGCGCTCGTGACCAGTTGCCGATCACGCACAATAACTGAAACAGGCTGTGCCGATGTAAAACCTTAGTTGGGTGCATCTTTACTTGTTGCTCTGCCATCTGAATACCTTCCGCTACAGAATAATTCCGCAGCAGCGCCGACAAGGTAGCCGGTAGCACGTTATTGTTTGTCATGATGGATATCTCCGTGTTGTACCGGATTTACCCGGTAATGGCTGTCAATGCCAATGATGCGGTGCTCACGCTGTGTCAGATCGGGTAGGACGGTGCTATGTACCATTTCCGATGCGTATTCCGGGGAAAGCAAGCGCAGAATATCGGGGAGAATCGTTTCGGTAGGCCAGACCGTTTCTCCTTCGCCGGTGGTATCCAGGACATCGAGAATAGCGTCAATGCTTAACCCTCCTGTGATCATATCCTGCAATGAATCAGCTTCAGTGGTCAGATTGCGCAATGAGGCCAGATCCTGCGTAACTACCTCTTCATTAAGGGGAAATGGATCGGCATAACGATGGATATCTTGTTCAGGGGACAACAATGCCTGGCGGTACTCTTGGTAAAGTAGGGTTAGTGGGTTATCTGTTTCTGGGCCATCTTCGGTGGCGACTGTGCCATGAACCGGAATGATATCGAACGGATTTTGCGACTGCCGTTGTTGTTGTCGAAACCAGTCAAGATCGAGATATTCACTTATTGTTTCCTGCGAAACAGCAGTCTGTGGTGTCGTCTTTTCCTCACATGGAGTAAGAGACGTCGGATTGTCACGAACAAGACACCAGGAAGATAATCCCCATTCAATCAGATCCCCTTCATTCAGGCGCATACGGTGATGCGGCTCGACAATCTGATTATTTACCGTGCAACAATATTCATCGGACTGATTGATTATCCACCACGCCTCTTCATGGCGACTCAGGCTGAGAGCAATTTTCGCATTCTCATCCACCTCAAAAACAGGAAGCCAGGGCGCGTTGACGGTGAAGATAATCTGTGTTCCTGCAGTCGCGTAAATAGTGCTATCGGTAACCCCGTGCGCCTGTATTTTTTGTAGTCCCCAGATAATATTTCGTTTCATTACGTATCACTGTATAGAGTGTTCTTTTCAATAGAATAATAATTTTAATTTTTTAGATAAGTAATGCTGAACAATTTGTTTTATCAATATTAATTCCTGCGGAAATGTATTGCGGTAATTTTTGATATAATATATACACAATGTATATGTAATTGATTTTCTGTATTGAAAAAAATCATAAAAAAGATACTAACCGCTATATTACATTGCGTTCTGTGATATGCATCATTGTTTCATTCTGGAATTTTGATGATTCTATTAATTAGAAGTTCTAATCGGTACATTTATGTTTATGTATCATTTATATATTCTTACATCATCAGGTGTAACAGATGGACGCTCCTGTTTCACGCAGTGCACTATATGGAAAGCTAACAAAACCTTTATTCAGGTCTTTGGAGTCTGCGACAACGTTCTGTAAATTACGCGCTAATCCTTATGTCGAACTAACGCATTGGTTGCATCAGCTAATACAACAACCAGAGAATGATATTCACCATGTCCTTCGGCATTACCAAATAACATCTTTTGATGTAGAGAATGCGTTAATTCAGCAATTGGATATATTGCCTGACGGAGCTAGCGTAATTAGCGACTTTTCCCACCATATAGATCTTTCTGTTGAAAAAGCCTGGATGTTGGCAAGCATCCGTTTTGGCGATCACAAAATTCGTAGCGGATGGTTACTACTAGACTGGCCCCCTGAACCTCCAGACAACCAATATCACTTAAATAAGTGATAGTCTTAATACTAGTTTTTAGACTAGTCATTGGAGAACAGATGATTGATGTCTTAGGGCCGGAGAAACGCAGACGGCGTACTACACAGGAAAAGATCGCTATCGTTCAGCAGAGCTTTGAACCGGGAATGACGGTCTCCCTTGTTGCCCGGCAACATGGTGTGGCAGCCA
>NZ_PZKQ01000061.1:0-34458 GCF_003046645.1 Escherichia sp. MOD1-EC6475
CTGTGGCTGCTGGCGGGGGTAGTGCTGGCCGGTGCGGTACAGGACTTTATGGTGCTGTTTATCTCCTCTCGCCGTAACGGCGCATCTCTCGGTGAGATGATCAAAGAAGAGATGGGACCAGTACCGGGGACTATCGCGCTGTTTGGCTGTTTCTTAATCATGATCATCATCCTTGCCGTCCTGGCGCTGATTGTGGTTAAAGCCCTGGCCGAAAGTCCGTGGGGTGTCTTCACCGTTTGCTCAACCGTACCGATTGCGCTGTTTATGGGTATCTACATGCGCTTTATTCGTCCGGGGCGTGTAGGTGAAGTCTCTGTCATTGGTATCGTGCTGCTGGTTGCCTCTATCTACTTCGGTGGCGTGATTGCTCACGACCCGTACTGGGGTCCGGCACTGACCTTTAAAGACACCACCATTACCTTCGCGCTGATTGGCTATGCGTTTGTTTCCGCACTGCTGCCAGTGTGGCTGATCCTCGCACCGCGCGACTATCTGGCAACCTTCCTGAAAATCGGCGTTATCGTCGGCCTGGCGCTGGGTATCGTGGTACTGAACCCGGAACTGAAAATGCCTGCAATGACCCAGTACATTGACGGTACTGGCCCGCTGTGGAAAGGCGCTCTGTTCCCGTTCCTGTTCATCACCATCGCCTGTGGTGCGGTATCTGGCTTCCACGCGCTGATCTCTTCCGGTACGACGCCGAAACTGCTGGCTAACGAAACCGACGCGCGTTTCATTGGCTACGGCGCAATGCTGATGGAGTCCTTCGTGGCGATTATGGCGCTGGTTGCTGCGTCCATCATCGAACCGGGTCTTTACTTCGCGATGAACACCCCGCCTGCGGGTCTTGGCATCACCATGCCTAACCTGCATGAAATGGGTGGCGAGAACGCGCCGATCATCATGGCGCAGCTGAAAGACGTTACCGCACACGCGGCAGCAACCGTCAGCTCCTGGGGCTTCGTGATTTCGCCAGAGCAGATCCTGCAAACCGCGAAAGACATTGGTGAGCCTTCTGTCCTGAACCGTGCAGGTGGTGCGCCGACGCTGGCGGTAGGTATCGCACACGTGTTCCACAAAGTGCTGCCGATGGCTGACATGGGCTTCTGGTATCACTTCGGTATTCTGTTCGAAGCACTGTTCATCCTGACCGCACTGGATGCCGGTACGCGTTCTGGCCGCTTTATGCTGCAAGACCTGCTGGGTAACTTCATTCCGTTCCTGAAAAAAACCGACTCTCTGGTTGCCGGTATCATCGGTACAGCGGGCTGTGTGGGTCTGTGGGGCTACCTGCTGTATCAGGGCGTGGTCGATCCGCTGGGCGGCGTTAAGAGCCTGTGGCCGCTGTTCGGTATCTCTAACCAGATGCTGGCAGCCGTGGCGCTGGTACTGGGCACCGTTGTGCTGATTAAGATGAAGCGTACCCAATACATCTGGGTAACTGTTGTTCCGGCGGTATGGCTGCTTATTTGCACCACCTGGGCGCTGGGTCTGAAACTGTTCAGCACCAACCCGCAGATGGAAGGCTTCTTCTACATGGCAAGCCAGTACAAAGAGAAGATTGCTAACGGTACTGACCTGACGGCGCAGCAGATTGCCAACATGAACCACATCGTTGTGAACAACTACACCAACGCAGGCCTGAGTATTCTGTTCCTGATTGTGGTGTACAGCATCATCTTCTACGGTTTCAAAACTTGGCTGAAGGTGCGTAACAGCGACAAACGTACTGACAAAGAAACACCGTACGTTCCAATCCCGGAAGGCGGCGTGAAGATCTCTTCGCACCACTAACCGTGTTTAGCCCCGCTTCGGCGGGGCTTTGTTCTTATCAGAGTGAACTATGTTTGGTAACTTAGGACAGACAAAAAAATATCTCGGCCAGGCGGCGAAGATGTTGATTGGCATTCCAGACTACGACAACTACGTCGAGCATATGAAGACCAACCATCCCGACAAGCCGTACATGAGCTATGAAGAATTCTTCCGCGAACGCCAGAACGCGCGCTACGGCGGCGATGGTAAAGGCGGTATGCGCTGTTGTTAATGGAGAGAGCATGAACCCGATTGCAGTTACCCTACTCACCGGTTTTTTAGGCGCGGGCAAAACCACCCTGCTACGCCATATTCTTAACGAACAACACGGCTACAAGATTGCCGTGATTGAAAACGAATTCGGCGAAGTCTCCGTTGACGATCAATTAATTGGCGACCGCGCCACGCAGATCAAAACGCTGACCAACGGCTGCATCTGCTGTTCACGCTCCAACGAGCTGGAAGACGCGCTACTCGACCTGCTGGATAATCTCGACAAGGGCAATATTCAGTTCGACCGTCTGGTGATTGAATGCACCGGCATGGCCGATCCCGGCCCGATTATTCAGACCTTTTTCTCTCATGAGATTTTATGCCAGCGTTACCTGCTGGACGGCGTGATTGCGCTGGTGGATGCGGTACATGCCGATGAGCAGATGAACCAGTTCACCATCGCCCAGTCACAGGTTGGCTACGCCGACCGTATTCTGCTGACCAAAACCGACGTCGCTGGCGAAGCAGAAAAACTGCGTGAACGTCTGGCGCGCATCAACGCCCGCGCACCGGTGTACACCGTCACTCACGGCGACATCGACCTGGGCCTGCTGTTCAACACCAACGGTTTTATGCTGGAAGAGAACGTCGTCAGCGCCAAACCGCGCTTCCACTTTATCGCGGACAAACAAAACGATATTTCGTCGATTGTGGTGGAACTGGATTACCCGGTAGATATCAGCGAAGTTTCCCGCGTTATGGAAAACCTGCTGCTGGAGTCGGCGGATAAACTGCTGCGTTACAAAGGGATGCTGTGGATTGACGGCGAACCTAACCGCCTGCTGTTCCAGGGCGTCCAGCGCCTCTACAGCGCCGACTGGGACCGCCCGTGGGGCGATGAAAAACCGCATAGCACGATGGTGTTTATCGGGATTCAGTTGCCGGAGGATGAGATTCGGGCGGCGTTTGCGGGGTTGAGGAAGTAGGGTTTATGGGCCGGATAAGGCGCAGCCGCATCCGGCGTCTACTCAGAGCTGATAGCACTCCACCAAAAACGCCATCATCTCCGTCGCGTCTTTGCTGTGATAAAAGCGTACCATTTTGCTGTTAAATTCCAGGGCTTTCGCTGCTGGAATACTGATTGGATTATAGCCGTGCATCATTAACCAGCCATTCATCATATGGCGGCTGGTGCGCTTGTTACCGTCGAAGAAAAACTGATAGTAGGCACCGAAAAGGAACATCGCCAGCGCGCCTTCAAACGGGGGAAGCATTTTAATATGCGCGACACCCTCAGCAAAAATGCGGTTCAGCTCTGGTGCGCCCGCTTCGGTAGCAGGAGGAAAATGGGTGCCCAACTCGCCGAGGTGAACGCGCGCATTGTAATGCAACTCTTCACCTTCGCCGCGAAAAATGCCCCACTCCGGCGCCTCATTGCGGGCAATAATGCCGTGCAATAACGTGAACGTTTTTTTATCGAGATCAAAACGGCCTGACTGCACCAGCTCGATCAACTTTTTCGCGCTGTCCGCCAGGTTTAGCACCTGCTCAGTATCACTGACCTTGTGCCCGCCAACGGTGACGCCATCGAGCAGCGTTTTAACTTCAACAAAGGTATAAGGGTTATTTTCCAGTTGCGCGGCATCCCAGACAAAACCCGCCATATGCGTTTTGAAGGTAAACAGCGCGATACGTGTGCCAACTTTTGGCATCTCCGGGATTACAGTGGCATCCCAGGTTAGCTCAAGCAGTTTGGTCATGGTTGTTTGTTCCCGTGCAAAAGTTATCTATTGCATTATTCCACAGTTTTAGCACAACGCTAAAACCATCATGTTCGTTGTGTTACTTGATTCATCCAATAGAATTTCTCACCTGACATGGCACACTAAACACCTCACTGTCGTTAAGGGATTACCGTGAAAAACTACAAAGTTATTACTCCGCTTTTTCCTACCTATGCGCAAGTTAAGGCTATGATGAAAGCCGTATCAGGCTATTCCCTGAAAGCGGTGCGCAACATGATTACCGCCATTCACGAGCAAACCGGTACGCCGCAAAAACCCGTTGACTGGTCGGAACCTGACCTGTGGATCAGCGAACGCTTAACGGGTGAAGATGCCGACATCGCCCGTCGTATTTGGGATACCGATAATCACATATTGAACCCGCGCCACAGCTACGGCTGCTACTTATTCCTCAACTATCCCCAGTTTGAGCTGATGGAAAGCACGCCAGACGATACCTGGCAGCCCACCTCGCGCGGGCAAAAATTTCTGCAAGATGATGAAAAAACGCTGCGTTCACTGGACGATCAGGAAGGCATTCTGCAACTGCTTGAGCTGCTGGCTGGCCGCGAAATGTCGCGCCGCGCTGATTTATTGCCGGAATGGCAGGCCTTTTTGCATCAGCATTCGAAATTCGCTTCCGCCAGTTCGGTGAAAAGCACGCTCTACTCCCGTCTCTATAACCTTATCGACCGTGACATGGTTAACCGTGAAGGCATGAGCTATCGCATCACCGACACCGGGCGCGCCTGGCTTGGAAAAGCGTTGCCAGCACGAAAAAGCGATCCGCGTAAAGAGCTGTTGGAAGCGGTGAAACGCTACAACGAGCAGCAAAAAGAGCTGCTGCGCGAACAACTCAGCACGATGAACCCTTACAAGTTTGAGCAACTGGTCGGTCAATTACTGGAAGCAATGGGCTACGAGCAGGTCGAAGTGACCAAAGCCTCTGGCGATAAAGGCGTGGACGTGATTGGTCAGGTGCAGGTCGGCATCACCACCATTACAGAAGTGGTGCAGGTCAAAAGAATGCAGAACACTATCACTCGCCCGTATATCGACCAGTTGCGCGGGGCGTTGCCTTACCACAAAGCCATTCGCGGTACGCTCATCACCACCGGGAAATTTGCGGCGAAATGTGCAGAAGCGGCGCTCTTTCCGGGTGCCGCGCCCATTACGCTGATTGACGGCGATCGCTTACTGGAACTGTTAATCGAAAATAATGTCGGCATTCGCCGCAGCAATGCAGTTGAATTGCTGGATGTGGATTTGCAGTTGTTTGATGAGCTGGAGATGGATTAAAGGGCGAAATCTGCCGCCTCTACCATTACAATAGCGACCCAATTTATCTGAACAGAGTTCATCATGGCCAAAGCACCAACTAAAAAAGCCAAAGCAAAGAAAGGCTTTGAAGAAACGTTATGGGATACCGCAAACCAACTTCGCGGTAGCGTTGAGTCCTCCGAATACAAGCACGTGGTGTTAAGCCTCGTGTTCCTGAAATTCATCAGCGATAAGTTTGAAGCACGCCGCAAAAAAATGATTGCCGATGGGTAAGCTGACTTCCTTGAGATGGAAGTTTTCTACCAGCAGGACAACATTTTTTACCTGCCGGAAGAGGCACGCTGGTCGTTTATCAAACAAAATGCCAAACAGGACGATATTGCAGTCCGAATTGACACCGCCCTCTCGACCATTGAAAAACGTAACCCAACCCTGAAAGGCGCGCTGCCAGATAACTACTTCAGCCGTCAGAATCTGGAAACCAAAAAACTGGCGTCACTCATTGATACCATCGACAACATCGAAACGCTAGCACACGAAACTGACGTTGAAACGTTATCGAAAGAAGACCTGGTGGGACGCGTTTACGAATACTTCCTCGGTAAGTTTGCCGCAACCGAAGGCAAAGGCGGTGGTGAGTTCTACACTCCAAAATGTGTGGTTACGCTGTTAACTGAAATGCTCGAACCTTTCCAGGGCAAAATTTATGACCCATGCTGCGGCTCGGCGGGGATGTTCGTGCAGTCGGTGAAGTTCGTCGAAAGCCATCAGGGTAAAAGTCGTGATATCGCGCTGTATGGTCAGGAACTGACAGCCACGACCTATAAACTGGCAAAAATGAACCTCGCCATTCGCGGTCTTTCAGCTAACCTCGGCGAACGCCCGGCAAACACTTTCTTTAGCGACCAGCACCCGGACCTGAAAGCCGACTACATTCTGGCGAACCCGCCGTTCAACCTGAAAGACTGGCGTAATGAAGCCGAATTAACCGAAGATCCACGCTTTGCCGGTTATCGTATGCCGCCAACCGGTAACGCCAACTACGGCTGGATTTTGCATATGCTCTCCAAGCTGTCGGCTAACGGTACAGCAGGTTTTGTGCTGGCAAACGGTTCGATGAGTTCTAACACCAGCGGTGAAGGCGAGATCCGTGCACAGATGATCGAAAATGATCTGATCGACTGCATGATCGCTCTGCCAGGTCAGTTGTTTTACACCACGCAGATCCCGGTGTGTTTATGGTTTATGACCAAATCGAAGGCTGCCGATCCGGCCAAAGGTTATCGTGATCGTCAGGGCGAGACGCTGTTTATTGATGCGCGTAACCTCGGCAGCATGATTAGCCGCACAACTAAAGAGTTAACGGCGGAAGATATTGCCACAATCGCCGATACCTACCATGCCTGGCGCAGTACGCCGGAAGAACTGGCTGCACGGATTGCGCGTGGTGACAGCAAACTGGAAAAATATGAAGACCAGGCAGGCTTCTGCAAAGTTGCGACCCTGCAAGATATTAAAGATAACGACTACGTACTGACACCGGGCCGCTATGTGGGTGCAGCCGAGCAGGAAGAAGACGGCGTGGCATTTGAGACGAAAATGCGGGAGTTGTCGAAGACGTTGTTTGAGCAGATGAAACAGGCGGAAGAACTGGATCGTGCGATTCGCCAGAATCTGGAGGCGCTGGGTTATGGGGAATAATTATATAGAAATGCGCCTTGAAGATTGTATGGACACTATTATTGATTACAGGGGTAAAACCCCAAAAAAAGCTGATAACGGCATCCCCTTAATCACGGCAAAAATAATTAAAAATGGCAGAATTCAAGAAGTAAATGAATTTATTGCTATTAATGATTATGATGACTGGATGGTTCGTGGGTTACCATTGGAAGGTGACGTAGTGCTAACTACAGAGGCTCCACTAGGTGAAGTAGCACAATTAGATGCACGCAAAGTAGCATTGGCTCAGAGAGTTATTACTCTAAGGGGTAAAAAAGGAATCCTAGAAAATGATTACCTTTTATATCTATTGCAGTCTTCTTTTGTCCAAAACCAGCTGGATGGAAGAGCCTCCGGAAGCACTGTTACAGGTATTAAACAGTCTGAACTTCGAGAAATAAGACTAAGACTGCCTCCAGTCTCTTTACAAAAATCAATTTCTCATCAATTAAAGTGTCTTGATAAAAAAATTGACTTAAATAATAAAATTAATAAAACCTTAGAACAAATGTCCCAAACCCTGTTCAAATCCTGGTTTGTGGATTTTGATCCGGTGATTGATAACGCTCTGGATGTCGGAAATCCAATTCCGGAAGCCCTGCAATCTCGCGCCGAATTGCGTCAAAAAGTACGTAATAGTGCAGATTTCAAACCACTCCCGGCGGAAATCCGCTCGCTTTTCCCAAGTGAATTTGAAGAAACGGAGTTGGGTTTAATTCCTAAAGGTTGGAAATTTTCAAATGTTAATAGCTTACTAAAAAATACAATTGGTGGTGACTGGGGGTGTGATTCCAGAGATGAAAAGCATACAATTCAAGCAGTGATAGTGCGCGGTACTGATATCCCGGAGTTAATTTCAGGGAGAATGAGTTCTGCTCCATGTAGATGGGTAGAACCCAAAAAACTTGAAAAAAGAAAAATTAATAATGGTGATATTATAATAGAAGTTTCAGGAGGAAGTCCAACGCAGTCAACTGGCCGTTCAATTTTCATGACTGAACAGATTATAAGCCGATTAGGGGGTATTATTGAACCTGCTAGTTTTTGTCGCAAGTTTGAGCCGTTATCTATAGAGATAGGGCTAATAATTAGTTTACACCTCAATAAAATATATAACGATGGAAAAATGTGGGAATACCAAAACCAAAGTACAGGAATCGCTAACTTCCAGACAAAATATTTTCTTGAGGCTGAACATATAGTTATGCCAGATGTTGAAATAATTAATACTTTTTATAATATCGTTATGCCTTGGATTGACAAGTCACATAATAATAATCAAATAGTCCTGAGCAACCTCCGCGACACCCTACTCCCGAAACTCATCTCCGGCGAGCTATCCCTGGAAGATCTTCCGGATCTCACCACCGATACAGAAGCCGCATAACGCATTTTGCCCCTGTAAAATCAGGGGCTTTCTGGTAAGGTTTTCTACTGATACGGGAATGCTTACCAGAAATTAGCCAGGGTTGGAGCGCGATATGAGTCTCTCTTTCAGTGAAGCAAAATTAGAACAAGCGATCATTGAACTGCTACAGGATCAGGGATATCAACACCTGATCGGCGATAATGTCCCACGTTCGAGTCTCGATCAGGTCATTATTGAAGACGATCTCCGACATTATTTAGCGGCACGCTACCAGCCTGATGGCATTACTGAAGAAGAGATTCAGCGACTGATCAAACAGTTCACCACGCTCCCCGCCTCCGATCTTTATGAAAGCAACAAAACATTTTGTCGCTGGCTGGCAAATGGTTTTCTGTTCAAACGCGACGATCGGCAACAAAAAGATCTCTATATTGAATTGCTCGACACCCGGCATCTACCTGCCGCACTGCGCCAGATATTTGACGCCGAAGATATCCCGTTGCAACAGGCGGCGGAACTTCCGCCCTCCTATATTAACCCGCCACTTAACCGGATTAAGATTGTTAATCAGCTTAAAATCTCCGGCAAAGATAACCAGACTCGTATTCCTGACGGCATTCTCTATATCAATGGTCTGCCATTGGTCGTCTTTGAATTTAAAAGTGCGGTGCGCGAGCAGGAAGCCAGTATTGGCGATGCCTGGAAGCAGCTCTGTAAACGCTATCGCCGGGATATTCCGCAACTGTTTATCTACAACGCGCTCTGCATTATTAGCGATGGCGTAAATAACCGGATGGGCAACCTGTTTGCGCCCTATGAATATTTTTACTCATGGCGCAAAGTCACCGGTAATGAAAACCGTGAACAGGACGGAATTCCATCATTGCACTCAATGATTCAGGGGCTGTTTCATCCGGTACGTCTGCTGGACGTGATTAAAAACTTTATCTGCTTCCCGGATAAAGCCAAGCACGAAGTAAAAATTTGCTGCCGATATCCGCAGTACTATGCCGCCCGCAAACTCTATTACAGCATCAAGCAAGCGCGTAAACCTTTCGGTAGCGGTAAAGGCGGCACCTACTTTGGCGCAACGGGCTGTGGCAAAAGTTACACCATGCAATTTTTAACGCGTCTTTTGATGAAGAGCGTGGAGTTTGCCAGCCCGACCATTGTTTTGATCACCGACCGCACCGATCTGGACGATCAGCTTTCTGCGCAAATGTGCAACGCCAAAAATTACATTGGCGACGACACTATCGTTCCCGTTACCAGCCGTGAAGATCTGCGTAATCAGCTAGCGGGACGCAATAGTGGCGGTGTATTCCTGACGACGATCCATAAATTCACCGAAGACACCGAACTTCTTTCTGAACGCAGCAATATCATTTGCATCTCGGACGAAGCACATCGCAGCCAGGTAAACCTCGACCAGAAAGTCATCGTCGATAAAGAAAGCGGAAAAGTACGCAAAACTTATGGCTTTGCAAAATACCTGCACGATTCACTGCCAAACGCCACCTATGTTGGCTTTACCGGCACACCGATTGACGCGACGCTCGATGTCTTCGGTGAGGTGATCGACAGTTACACCATGACCGAATCCGTTCAGGATGAAATCACTGTGCGCATCGTATACGAAGGCCGTGCGGCTAAAGTGATCCTGGACTCCAGCAAACTGGAAGAAGTCGAAAAGTATTACGAAGAGTGCGCAAACGCAGGCACCAATGAGTGGCAAATCGACGAAAGCAAAAAAGCCACCGCAACCATGAATGCGGTTCTGGGTGATGAAGATCGGTTAAAAGCCCTCGCGGAAGATTTTGCTAAACATTATGAAAAACGCGTAGCCGAAGGTTCCACCGTAAAAGGCAAAGCCATGTTTGTTTGTGCCAGCCGTGAAATTGCCTGGGATTTCTACCGCCAGCTTAAAGCTATTCGCCCTGCCTGGTTTGAAGTGAAGCAAGCCCCCGATGGCGTCGTCCTGACGGAACAGGAACAAAAAGAGTTACCGCCTTCTGAAATGGTGAAGATGGTCATGACGCGCGGTAAAGATGACGACGAGGCGCTTTATGATTTACTGGGTACAAAAGAATATCGTAAAGAGCTGGATAAGCAGTTCAAAAACGCTAAATCGAATTTCAAAATTGCCATTGTCGTTGATATGTGGCTGACTGGTTTCGATGTTCCTGAACTGGATACTATCTATATTGATAAACCCTTACAAAAACATAACCTTATCCAGACCATTTCTCGCGTTAACCGTAAACTGGAAGGCAAAAGTAAAGGGTTAGTGGTGGACTACATCGGAATTAAGAGTCAGATGAACCAGGCACTGGCAATGTATTCTCGCATTGATACCACCAACTTTGAAGATATTCAGCAATCGGTAATAGAAGTTAAAAACCATCTCGATTTGTTGGGGCAAGTCTTTTACGAATTTGACAGTCGGGATTATTTTAGTGGTGAGCCACAAGCGCAATTATCCTGCCTCAACCGCGCGGCGGAATTTGTTCTGCGTACCCAGAAAGTTGAACGTCGTTTTATGGGACTGGTTAAACGCATGAAAGCCGCCTACGACGTCTGCTGCGGCAGCGAAGCATTATCACAGACAGAACGTGACTATATTCACTATTATCTTGCTGTTCGTTCAATTGTTTTCAAACTGACGAAAGGTGACGCACCGGATGTCACCCAGATGAATGCACGCGTTCGCGAAATGATTGCAGAAGCGTTAAAAGCTGATGGCGTAGAAGAGATTTATTTTCTTGGCGATAAAAAAGCGGAATCTATCGATATTTTTGACGAAGATTATCTGGCGCGAATTAACAAGATCAAACTTCCGGCAACGAAGATCCAGCTATTACAAAAATTACTGGAAAAAGCGATCAGCGACTTCAAGAAAGTGAACCAGTTGCAAGGGATTAACTTCACCCGCCGCTTCCAGGCGATTATAGATCGTTATAATGAGCGGCGAGAAGATGATGTACTCAACGGTGAAGAATTCGATACATTCAGTCAGGAAATGACCGATATTATCTATGATATTAAAACCGAAATGGGCACTTGGGCCGATTTAGGCATTGATATTGAAGAAAAAGCCTTTTTCGACATTCTTGCTCATATGCGCGATAAATATCAGTTCACCTATGACGATGAAAAAATGCTGTCACTGGCAAAAGAGATGAAAAGCGTGGTTGACAACACATCGAAATATCCTGACTGGAGTAAACGCGATAATATTAAAGCGAAACTGAAAGTTGAACTTATTCTGCTTCTACACAAGCATAAGTTCCCGCCAGTAGCGAATGATGATGTTTATATGGGTGTGCTGGCACAGGCAGAGAATTTTAAAGAACATCATATGAATGCTTTAAATTAATTTTGAAGGCCGGATACACTTTGTTATCCGGCCATTGTGAATTAACGTTAATTTCCCTTCCAGATCTTTCCAGTAACGCTTTTATTATTTTCTATTTTTAGCTGGACTTTCCCCATATTTACTGATGATATGTCCAGGTATTTAGCGCGGTGCGGATGTGCGCCAACACACCCGCACCGCTCATCACAATCACTATTTCAGGAGAATAGCAGTTATGACTGACACGCATTCTATTGCACAACCGTTCGAAGCAGAAGTCTCCCCGGCAAATAACCGTCAATTAACCGTGAGTTATGCGAGCCGCTACCCGGATTACAGCCGTATTCCCGCCATCACCCTGAAAGGTCAGTGGCTGGAAGCCGCCGGTTTTGCCACTGGCACGGCGGTAGATGTCAAAGTGATGGAAGGCTGTATTGTCCTCACCGCCCAACCACCCGCCGCCGAAGAGAGCGAACTGATGCAGTCGCTGCGCAAGGTGCGCAAGCTGTCGTTGCGTAAACAAAAGCAGGTGCAGGATTTTATTGGGGTGATTAGTAGCAAAACGCCACGCTAAGTTTCTCTCCCCTTCCCCACACGGGAAGGGGAATTTCCCCCCTCACTCCACATCCTCCCTGCGTAGCCCAATATCCTTCAACCGCTCATCACTCATCTGCTGTAACACACGCCGGGTCTGCTTTTTCAGCCACCAGCTTCGCACCGCCTGCCAGAGTTGCACGAAGCCGATAAACGGCGCTTTGGCTTTGTTTTCGTGAAATTCCATCTGCTGCCTCCTCATCTTTCAGAGGCTTCATCATCCGCCTTCTGGCAGTTCACAATACAGATGCAAATATTACTTTTATTTAACATACAGACAGGTTAAAACAGCATCTGCATCCGGTTTTTTGCCAGCATCTGTACCGGTTTCTCTCTCTGTATGGTCCAAATAAGGAATACAGCATGACGCGTTATCAACATCTGGCGACTCTACTTGCCGAGCGGATTGAGCAGGGGCTGTATCGTCACGGGGAGAAATTGCCGTCGGTGCGCAGCTTAAGTCAGGAGCACGGCGTCAGTATCAGCACCGTGCAGCAGGCGTATCAGACGCTGGAAACGATGAAGCTCATCACCCCACAGCCGCGTTCGGGTTATTTTGTCGCGCAACACAAAGCCCAGCCGCCAGTGCCGCCGATGACGCGTCCGGTGCAACGTCCGGTGGAAATTACCCAGTGGGATCAGGTGCTGGATATGCTGAAAGCGCATAGCGATAGTTCTGTTATTCCGTTCAGTAAAAGCACGCCGGATGTCGAGGCGCCCAGCCTGAAACCGCTCTGGCGGGAGCTTAGCCGGGTGGTGCAGCATAATCTGCAAACCGTTCTCAGCTATGATTCGTTAACCGGTCAGCGGGTATTGCGCGAGCAGATTGCCCGCCTGATGCTCGACAGCGGCTCGGTGGTCACCGCCGATGACATTATTATCACCAGCGGCTGCCATAACTCGATGTCGCTGGCGTTAATGGCGGTGTGTAAACCGGGCGATATTGTCGCGGTTGAATCGCCCTGTTATTACGGTTCGATGCAGATGCTGCGTGGCATAGGCGTGAATGTGATTGAAATCCCAACCGATCCAGAAACAGGCATCAGCGTTGAAGCACTGGAACTGGCGCTGGAACAATGGCCGATTAAAGGCATCATTCTGGTGCCAAACTGTAATAATCCGCTGGGATTTATTATGCCGGACGCGCGCAAACGAGCCGTTCTCTCTCTCGCTCAGCGTCATGATATTGTGATTTTTGAAGATGATGTCTACGGCGAACTGGCAACGGAATATCCGCGCCCGCGTACCATTCATTCATGGGATAGCGATGGTCGGGTGCTGCTGTGCAGTTCGTTCAGTAAAAGCATTGCCCCTGGCCTGCGCGTGGGCTGGGTCGCGCCGGGGCGATATCACGATAAACTGCTGCATATGAAATACGCCACCAGCAGCTTTAATGTACCGTCCACGCAAATGGCGGCGGCGACGTTTGTGCAGGAAGGTCACTATCATCGCCATATCCGGCGGATGCGGCAGAATTATCAGCGCAATATGGTGCTTTATACCTGCTGGATACGGGAATATTTTCCCTGCGAAATCTGTATTACGCGCCCGAAAGGCGGATTTTTACTGTGGATAGAATTGCCTGAACAGGTCGATATGGTCTGCGTCGCGCGGCAATTGTGCCGCATGAAAATCCAGGTGGCGGCAGGTTCGATTTTCTCAGCTTCCGGTAAATACCGAAACTGTCTGCGCATCAACTGCGCTTTGCCGCTCAGCGAAACCTACCGTGAAGCACTGAAGCAAATTGGCGAGGCAGTGTATCGGGCAATGGAATAAATACGGAATCGTGACGACACGCCTGAATTTCCTCTGACGAATAGCCTGTGGCTCGTTTTGTCTCTGCCAGGTCATCGCCACGTTCCGGCATGGCTTAGGCAAAGTGCGCTTTGTTCATGCCGGATGTGGCGCGAGCACCTTATCCGGCATACAAAATATTGCAAATTCAATATATTGCATGGGCTATGTAAGCCTGATAAGCGTAGCGCACATCAGGAAGTTTGGCGTTTGTCATCAGTCTCTGATTAGTACTCGATCCATGGAGCGCGCTTTCTTTCAGGCAAGGGCTGTTCTAATGCCTGTATTTGCTCTGCCGAAAGTCCGGTATAACGTTGTATCCATTCAGGATCTGCACCATTCTGCAAAAACAATCGGAGAAGACGCTGTTCCCCTTCTTCTTTACCTTCAATCCTCCCTTCTTCCCTTCCCAGCAGCCATCCCGCATTATGTATTCGCTCTGCAATCGTCATGATTCGCTCCCTGTGTTGTGGCATTCGCCTGGCAAGCTCATTGACAAATTCTTCAAAACTCGCTTCATCACCAGCCAGTAAAATGTAATTTAACAGCGCGGTTATCTGGCTGTCATTAGCGCACTCTGTAACCAGTAATGCTACCAGTTGATCAATCAGCCCCATCATATTGCGCTGGCGGATATGCTTTTGGATCAGCTCCAGCAGGGCAACTCTGCGGTGCTGCACAATCTCGTCGTCCGGCACCACAGTGATATCCACCAGCGGGAACGCGGCGGTATAAAGTTTCCGAGCGGTAATCGGGTCGGCAAATTCATCCAGCCAGCACAAAGACCAGGGATAAGGACTACGACTGCCGTGATAAAACAGCATCGGAATAACCAGCGGTAGTGGTCGGCGTTTATCATGCTCTATATGACGCTGCATCACCGCCATGGAATATCGCATCAGGCGAAAGGCCATATGAATATCCTCGCGGCTCTGATGTTCAATCACCACGTAGATATAACCATCGCCTTCGCGGGTCTTTACCGACCATAAAATATCGGAGTGCAGCGCCCGCAGTTTTTCATCGACAAAGCTGGCTGATTCCAGTTTTAAGGTATCGAGATCGCACAGTTCACGCAGCCCTTTAGGTAAATGGATCTCCATAAAATCCCGCGCGGTGTCAGGGTGCGTGAGAAAAGATTTAAATAATGCGTCATGCGGCGTGCTGGTCGTGAAGTTTGTCATGGCGATCCGTCACCTGTTGAAGAGATAGCCCGACTTTAGCGATTCCTAATTCCGCTCACATCCGGTAATTTCCCATTCCCCGAGGCGCTTTCCAGGCTATTTTTGTTCTCCTGCAAGCGATACATTTTTCTGGAAGGCGTCTCGATTTTTGCGTGAACCTGCCGTCAGGCTCTATTCTTACGATATGAATAAAATCATTGAACTCCGACGCGCCAAAATGCTGGCGCTCTCTTTACTGCTCGTTGCTGCCGCGACTTTTATCGTTACGCTTTTTTTGCCCCCCAATTTTTGGGTGAGCGGCGTGAAGGCGATTGCGGAGGCGGCAATGGTCGGCGCTCTGGCTGACTGGTTTGCGGTGGTGGCGCTGTTTCGCCGCGTGCCGATTCCGATTATTTCTCGCCATACGGCGATTATCCCGCGTAATAAAGACCGGATTGGCGAAAATCTCGGGCAGTTCGTACAGGAAAAATTTCTCGATACCCAATCCCTGGTGGCGTTGATTCGTCGTCATGAACCGGCATTGTTAATCGGCAACTGGTTTAGTCAGCCGGAAAACGCCCACCGCGTTGGGCAGCATCTGTTGCAGATCATGAGTGGTTTTCTCGAACTTACCGATGATGCGCGTATTCAGCGTCTGCTTAAGCGCGCGGTGCATCGGGCGATTGATAAAGTGGATCTTTCCGGCACCAGTGCGTTAATGCTGGAGAGCATGACCAAAAACGATCGTCATCAGGTGCTGCTGGATACGCTGATCGCCCAACTGATCGCCCTGCTCCAGCGCGATAAATCACGCAAATTTATCGCCCAGCAGATCGTCCGCTGGCTGGAGAACGAACATCCGCTGAAAGCGAAAATTTTGCCAACTGAATGGCTGGGTGAACACAGTGCGGAGCTGGTTTCCGATGTGGTAAATTCCTTGCTTGACGATATCAGCCGCGATCGCGCGCATCAGATCCGCCATGCGTTTGATCGCGCCACCTTTGCGCTGATCGACAAGCTAAGAAACGATCCCGAAATGGCGGCGCGCGCCGACAATATCAAAGCGTATCTGAAAGAAGATGAAGCGTTTAATCGCTATCTCGGTGAATTGTGGGGGGATTTGCGGGAATGGTTGAAGGCCGATATCAATAGCGAAGATTCTCGCGTGAAGGAGCGTATCGCGCGGGCGGGTCAATGGTTTGGCGAGACGTTAATTGCCGATGACGCCTTGCGGGCGTCATTAAATGGTCATCTGGAACAGGCCGCGCACCGCGTCGCACCAGAGTTTTCGGCATTCCTGACACGCCACATTACTGACACGGTGAAAAGCTGGGATGCGCGGGATATGTCGCGGCAAATCGAGTTAAATATCGGCAAAGATCTCCAGTTTATCCGCGTCAACGGTACGCTGGTTGGTGGTTGTATTGGATTGATACTGTATCTTTTATCGCAAATCCCGACTTTGTTACCCCTCGGCAATTTTTAACCGCGAGAGAGAGCAGATAAAGCACACTTAAATCATGGTAATAATGTGGCCTTTTTCATTGTCTCCTGTGTACGGGGAGGAAAATCATGCCATTTGTCACCGTTCTACCCGCCATTTTCGAGCAGTTCTCCAAAGTGCGTCATTCCGCTGGTCGGCACTTACTGCACGTTTATGCCGCAGAAGATGCACACTGCCTGCGGTGCGTTTGCTCCACCTGAGCTGAAACTCTCGGAGAAGCAGAGAAAGAGCCTGCGCAATCTTTGTCATTGCGCAACGAACTGAATGCGATGACTGCCCGCATTCGTCAGCAATGGGAGGAAAGATTGCGACTGGAAATGCATTGCACATTACGATCTGACTCCGCGTTAAGGATTCATTAAGATCGCTACGTATACTTATCGATATCTTATTGATTTTCTTGGATGGAAATGCCATGACAAAAAGGTTTTCGTTAAGTAAACGTATCAGCATTATTATTCTTTTTGCCATTGTCGCAGTGTGTGTTTTCTTCGTGCAATCTTGCGCGCGCAAAAGCAGTTATCCCGCAGGGTTTCAAAATTACCACGTTAATATTGATGGTAAAGAGATTGCAGGTGTAACGAATAATATCTCCTCACTGACCTGGTCTGCGCAGAGTAATACCCTGTTTAGCACTATCAATAAGCCTGCGGCGATTGTTGAAATGACCACTAATGGGGATTTGCTCCGCACCATTCCTCTGGATTTTGTGAAAGATCTCGAGACGATCGAATATATTGGTGATAATAAGTTCGTCATCAGTGATGAACGCGATTATGCCATTTATGTGATTTCACTTAATGAAAATTCAGAAGTGAAAATCCTCAAAAAAATAAAAATTCCGTTGCAGAAAACGCCAACCAATAGTGGTTTTGAAGGGCTGGCCTATTCTCGCCAGGATCACACTTTCTGGTTTTTTAAAGAGAAAAATCCGATTGAGGTCTACAAAGTTAACGGGCTACTAAGTAGCAATGAATTGCACATCAGCAAAGACCAGGAACTACAACGTCAATTTACTTTAGATGATGTGTCCGGCGCAGAATTTAACCAACAAAAAAATACGCTTCTGGTGCTGTCTCATGAATCACGCGCACTCCAGGAAGTAACGCTGGCTGGCGAGGTTATCGGTGAAATGTCACTAACCAAAGGCAGCCGGGGTTTGTCACATAACATCAAACAGGCTGAAGGGATTGCGATGGATGCCTCTGGCAATATTTATATCGTTGGCGAACCGAATCGTTTTTATCGCTTTACCCCTACATCATCACATTAACAGACTGGCATGTTTCACCTTTTTGTTATTAACTTGTTAATTACAAAAAGACAAGCAAGGTAAAACATGTCCCCGTCATCGCATCCCGTAGAACGCTTTTCCTTCAGCACCGCGCTTTTCGGGATGCTGGTTCTGACCTTAGGTATGGGGTTAGGTCGCTTTCTTTATACGCCGATGCTGCCAGTTATGCTGGCGGAGGGGCAGTTTTCATTTAGCGAACTGTCGTGGATTGCCAGCGGCAACTACGCTGGGTATCTGGCTGGAAGCCTGTTGTTTTCATTCGGCGCATTTCATTTACCCTCACGTCTGCGCCCGTTTTTATTGGCTTGCGCCCTGGCAACCGGATTGTTGATCCTTGCGATGGCGTGGTTGCCGTCGTTTATTCTGGTGTTGTTGATTCGCTTTCTGGCAGGCATCGCCAGCGCCGGGATGTTGATTTTCGGCTCGACGCTCATCATGCAACATACCCGCCATCCTTTTGTACTTGCGGCACTGTTTTCTGGCGTTGGTGTTGGTATCGCGCTAGGCAATGAATATGTGCTGGCTGGGCTGCATTTTTCCCTCTCCTCGCAAGCGCTATGGCAAGGTGCCGGGGCGCTTTCTGGCATGATATTGATTGTACTGGTGCTTTTGCTTCCTTCGAAAAAACACACCATCGCGCCAACGCCATTAGCAAAAACCACTCAACAACCCATGAGCTGGTGGTTGCTGGCTATTCTGTACGGTCTGGCGGGTTTTGGTTATATCATCGTTGCCACTTATCTGCCGCTCATGGCGAAAGATGCTGGCCTGCCATTACTGACCGCCCATCTCTGGACGCTGGTCGGCTTGTCGATTGTGCCAGGCTGCTTTGGCTGGTTGTGGGCAGCAAAACGTTGGGGGGCGTTACCCTGCCTGACGGCGAATTTGTTGGTACAGGCTATCTGCGTGCTGTTAACCCTCGCCAGCAGCTCTCCTTTATTACTCATCATCAGCAGTATTGGCTTTGGCGGCACCTTTATGGGCACGACCTCGCTGGTGATGACCATCGCCCGCCAGCTTAGTGTGCCGGGAAATCTCAACCTGTTAGGCTTTGTGACGCTTATTTATGGCATCGGGCAAATTCTCGGCCCGGCGCTGACCAGTATGCTCGGCAACGGAACGTCGGCGCTCGCCAACTCCACGCTTTGTGGCGCAGCGGCGCTGTTTGTTGCCGCGCTCATCAGCACAGTGCAATTATTTAAGCTGCAAACGGCGACTTCATAAGGGGGGATTTTTCTCCCCACCATACCAGAGAAGAGCGCCTCAGTATTTCCCTTGCCAGTCAAGAAACTCAACCGCAACAGTTGCTGTCAGCCAGACCCCGTTTTCCGCTTGCCAGAAAGGTATTCCTCGTTTCGCCATTTCTTCGGCTTTGACGGTTAAGATAACCGGCGATCCATGTCTGGCTCCTACTTTGCGAGCTGTCGCTTCATCAGCAGAGAGATGCACGTAATGACGCTCCCCTGCAATCAATCCCTGACCTTTTATCGCCTCAAGGAAGCGACTTGCCGTACCGTGGTAGAGAAATTGTGGCGGTGTTTTTTCGGTGAAGGCAATGGCGACCTGCGAGGTCGAATGCCCTTGAACAGCGCGAATGCACTTACCATCATTCGAATAACTAAAACGCTTTTTATCGCTAGTGGCGACAACGACATCCAGTAAGGCACGGGTTAACCGCTTGCCCACTTTTTGTGCACAGAGTATGAGTTTATCGACATCCGCCCATCCTTCACGATCCAGCGCGATGCTAATCGCCTCTGGTTTATGTCGGAGGACAAAACTTAAAAACTTACTCGTATCTGCCAACTCTTTTTCGCCATACTTTGCCATTTTGTCTTCTTCCCTGTATTTCCTGTTTTTATTCAGCTACGTCATTGTCACTGGGTTTATGAATTTTCTGCAACTCAATCCTGTTTTTCCACTCTGCAAAAAACACGTAGCAACACGCAGATACAAAAACGTTGTGGGGACTGCCGCTGTCCTTTTAGCCACATTGATGAGTATGGGCAGCGCAGTCGGCGTTGCTGTCAGCCATGCGACCGCAGGCGAACCGGCCATGATGTCACCGTTTTACTGCCCGCAATGTATTTAATGGCCAACCCGGTGCAAAATGTCGGTCGCAGCCTGGAGACAGCCGAAGTGAATGCTAAATGCTATCTGCATATCATTACGGTCTGCGCGATTAACGCATTGCTGTCGATCTGGGTTATGCAGATTATTGTTTAACAAGGAGTTTACATGATTGATTATTCCGCAGCCGGTTTCATCCTGCTGCAGGGAGCGCATTTGTATGCGCCGGAAGATCGGGGAGTTTGCGATGTCCTCGTCGCTAACGGCAAGATTATCGCCGTTGCCAGCAATATCCCTTCTGACATCGTACCGAACTGCACGGTTGTCGATCTCAGCGGGCAGATCCTCTGCCCTGGTTTTATTGATCAACACGTCCATTTGATTGGCGGCGGCGGCGAAGCTGGCCCCACTACACGCACGCCGGAAGTGGCGTTAAGCCGCCTGACGGAAGCGGGCGTCACGTCGGTGATTGGCCTGCTTGGCACCGACTCTATCTCTCGCCACCCGGAATCCCTGCTCGCCAAGACCCGTGCGCTCAATGAAGAAGGCATCAGCGCCTGGATGCTGACCGGTGCTTATCATGTGCCTTCCCGCACCATTACGGGTTCTGTGGAAAAAGACGTGGCGATTATCGATCGCGTGATTGGCGTGAAATGTGCCATTTCCGACCACCGGTCTGCCGCGCCGGATGTTTATCATCTGGCCAATATGGCGGCGGAGTCCCGCGTTGGTGGCTTGCTCGGCGGTAAACCTGGCGTCACCGTGTTCCACATGGGCGACAGCAAAAAGGCGCTACAGCCTATCTATGATCTCCTGGAAAATTGCGATGTGCCAATCAGCAAGTTGCTGCCGACGCACGTTAACCGCAACGTTCCTTTGTTTGAACAGGCGCTGGAGTTCGCCCTGAAAGGCGGCACCATCGACATCACCAGCAGCATTGACGAACCGGTCGCCCCTGCCGAAGGGATTGCCCGCGCCGTTCAGGCGGGTATTCCGCTGGCTCGCATCACCCTCAGCTCCGACGGCAACGGTAGCCAGCCGTTCTTTGACGACGAGGGGAATTTAACGCATATCGGCGTTGCCGGTTTTGAGACGTTGCTGGAAACCGTGCAAGTGCTGGTCAAAGACTACGGTTTCAGTATCAGCGATGCCGTGCGTCCACTCACCAGCAGCGTCGCCGGTTTCCTCAACCTGACCGGGAAAGGCGAAATTCAGCCCGGCAATGACGCGGATTTGCTGGTTATGACACCGGAACTGCGCATTGCGCAGGTGTACGCTCACGGCAAACTGATGGTCAAAGACGGCAAGGCGTGCGTGAAAGGAACGTTTGAAACTGCATAAGCGGTTGTCAGCCGCCCGAATGGACGTAGGATGCCCGTTCGGATGGCTGACAGAGTAAAACGCAGAAGATGGTATTTAGCTGACTTTCCCCACCGTCGCACTGTACCAACCACCATGCTGCCAGACCAGATCAAACGTCAGCGGTTCATCGTCGTGGTACAGCATCATCTCCAGACTGATCGTCAGATCGTGGCAATATGCTTCTTTCAGACTCACCTGCAATGCAGCAATACGTGGTTCATGAAATAAAAGAGCGGAACGCAACTGGCGGCAATACCAGCTCTGGAGATGTTTGTCGCTCTGATTATCCCCTTGCCACTGTGGCATACCTGAAATAAGTAATGCGGGTAGCGGTGAGTGAGGAGAATTGAAAAGTTGAAAGAGATCCCGACATACGGAATCACGCAGCGATGATGTATTGCTGCCTGTGTTTTCAGGTAATACGGTCTGAAGTAATTGGCGCATCATTTTGCGCACTCCTGACGTTTAGCGGCATCGATATCTTGCCCTGACGGCTTGACACCACTGGGTTGATGCTCATTTTCCATAATCATTCCTTTTTGCTCATCGCATCCGTGCCTGATAACAGGCTTGATTCTTGCCCGCAAAGTATAAGACCCTGAACAGAAATGAAGATCCACTTACTTTTTATTTAAGAAGATATAATTTGATAAAAGTCACTAAACCAGACAGAAACAAACCAATATATTTTGATTATTCCGAATAATCACTCAGATTTAAATAGATATAAAATGCTTATAAAAGACATGTAATAAGTAATTATTAAATTACTCATCGTTTATTAATAATATCGGTTATTACGTGGCTAAAAGGCCTGGTGCAAAGCTGCTCAACTTGGCACCAGAAATAAGGGTCAGGCGTCAACTTTATCCAACGGCCAGGAGTCGAAGAGATAGCCGTCAAAATAGATATCGTCAACATTGGAAAACTCCAGCAGGCGCTGTTTCACATTTTCCAGATGCTGCCACATTGCCAGCTTCGCCGCACGGGCGTCTTTTTTGATTAACGCGGCGAGGATCTGTTTGTGATCGCCCAGCCACTCTTTGCGATACAAGCTGTCATCCAGATGGCTGTGCAACTGGATCCACATCGGATTGTTTTCCCGCCACTGCCAGGACTGCCGGAACAGCTCCACCAGCATACTGTTATGGGTCGCTTCCGCGATAGCGAGGTGAAACTGCATATCGCCGCTTTCACTGCTGCCCGGCGCGCTGGAAGCCAGCTCACGCTCTTCCAGTTGCAATGCCTGGCGCATTTTGACGATATCTTCGCGGGTGGCCTGCAAAGCGGCAAATTCCGCGATGTTACTTTCCAGTAACTGACGCGCCTGTAACAGCTCAAAAGGACCGGCGTCATTGCAGACGTTGGCATCTGCGTTGTCTGTGTTCTGGCTGCCTAAGCTATCAAGAACATAAATACCGGCACCGCGCCGCACTTCTACCAGCCCTTTGATCTCCAGCATGATCAACGCCTCACGCACCACAGTACGCGTGACCTCGAGCATTTCTGCGATTTCACGCTCCGGCGGCAGTCGTTCGCCAGGATTGTACGGTGTTTTGATGATCAGATCGCGGATCATCGCCCCGACTTCCTGGTAAGGTCTTTGCGCAGAGGTGGCAGATTTCATGGTGTTGTGTCCGTTAGGTGCGGTTAATCAAATTATTGCCGAATGCGACGTGAACGCCTTATCCGGCCAACAAAGAGTGCGTATTCAATAAGTTGTGATTGATACCCAGGCTCGATAAGCGTGCGCATCGGGCGATCTTACGTTGATCGTTAATGACAAACTATACCATTAGCACTGGAAGTTGGCACGTACAGGTGGGCAAAAAAACGAAAACTGGTCAACCAAATATGAGTTTGATTGACCAGTAAGTCTGTCGGGGAATCAGTCAGTTACAGTGCAGCCACGCATTCGCGCGCGCCGCGCTCGCACAGTTGCTGATATGCCGCCGTCACCGCACCAACAAAGTCGGCATTCTGCGGCAGATCATCGGCAAAAATACCGCTCAGGCTCAACAGGGCTTTTACGCGTTCTGCTCCCTGATATTGCGCGTTGATCTTCTGGAACTCAGCCAGCATCGGATCAACTACGTCGATGGCGTTGCCTTGCTCATCCACACCCTGGGTGTAGCGCATCCAGCCCGCCACGCCGAGCGCCAGGTGACGCCAGCTACCGCCGTTTTGCAGGTGCAGGCGCACCGGATCCAGCAGACGCTGCGGTAACTTCTGGCTACCGTCCATCGCAATCTGCCAGGTACGATGACGCAGAGACGGGTTGCTGAAACGCTCGATCAGCAGTGTCGCATAGGCGTTCAGATCAGTCCCTTCCGGCATCGACAGCGTTGGCGCTTGTTCCTGCATCATCAGGGCAAAGGCGGCTTTGCGATAAGCCGCATTAGTCATGGTATCGGCAATGGTTTCATAGCCACCGAGGTAACCGAGGTACGCCAGGAAAGAGTGGCTGCCGTTGAGCATACGCAGTTTCATCATTTCGAACGGCACAACGTCTGCAACGAACTGTGCGCCCACTTTATCCCAGTCCGGGCGACCATTAACGAAGTTATCTTCAATCACCCACTGACGGAACGGTTCACAGGCAATCGCGCACGGATCGTAAACACCCAGCTGATCAGCAATTTCCTGTAAGGTTTCAGGAGTAGCCGCCGGAACGATGCGGTCAACCATGGTGCACGGGAAGGTGACGTTTTCTTCAATCCATGCCGCCAGCTGCGGGTCACGCGCCTGAGCCAGCCCCAGAACGGCAACTTTCGCCACATGACCGTTTTCACGCACGTTGTCGCAGGACATTACGGTAAACGCTTTCAGCCCTTTTTCACGACGCAGACGCAGGGCTTCTACGATGTAACCAATCGCGGACTTCGGCGCGGTCGGGTTTTCCAGATCGTGCTTGATCAGCGGGTTATTAAGATCCAGCTGACCGCTCGCCGCATCGGCGCAGTAACCTTTTTCCGTGACCGTCAGGGAGACAATCGCTGTTTGCGGACGCGCCATTGCGTTGAGAATACCTTCGCAACCGTCGATTTCCGGATGCAGGGCTTCTTTCATCGAACCGATAATTTTCAGTTCAGTGCTTTCTGCGCCTTTTTCCGCCACGGTGTACAGCAGTTGCTGTTTTTTCAGGTTTTCGATCAGCACGCGGTCGTTGCCTGGCATCAGGTTAACTTCGCAGATACCCCAGTCACTGTCGGTGCTTTCCAGCAGGTGATGGGTATACAGCGCCTGGTGCGCGCGGTGAAACGCCCCGCAACCGAGATGCACAATGCGTGATTCCAGACGAGAATGATCCCATGACGGGCGGGCAACCGGCAGATTGCTGTCAACAATAGTAGTCATCGTAAACTCCAGAATCCGTCTTCAGAGAGTGACGGCAAGGAAGAAGGAACCGGCACGGCGCGCAGCCATGCCGGTGGATATTAACGGCTAAAGAAAGCGCGCTGGATCGCCAGTTCGACACCGCGAACTTCGGCCAGGCCTTTCAGACGACCAATCGCGGAATAACCTGGGTTGGTTTTCTTCTTCAGGTCATCCAGCATCTGATGACCGTGATCCGGACGCATCGGGATCAGGTCTTCTTTGCCTTCCGCTTTACGACGGTGTTCTTCTTCAACGATCGCTTTTACCACTTCGTACATATCAACGTCACCGTTCAGATGCGCCGCTTCGTGGAAGGTTTTCGGGTTATCTTCACGCATGGTGGAACGCAGATGGGTGAAGTAAATGCGCGGACCAAACTGCTTGATCATATCAACCAGATCGTTGTCAGCACGCACGCCGTAAGAACCGGTGCACATGGTGAAACCGTTCGCCATGCTGTTTACGGTGTCAACCATCCACTGCATATCTTCAATGGTGGAAACGATGCGCGGCAGGCCGAGGATCGGGCGCGGCGGATCGTCCGGGTGAACCGCCATACGCACGCCGACTTCTTCGGCAACCGGAATAATGGCTTTCAGGAAGACGGCAAAGTTTTCGCGCAGTTTGGCTTTGTCGATATCTTTGTACAGCTCCAGGTGCTTACGGAACTGGTCGAGGGTGTAACCTTCTTCCGCACCCGGCAGACCAGCAATGATGTTACGGGTCAGACGCGCTTTGTCTTCATCGCTCATGGTGGCGAAACGTTCTGCTGCCTGAGCAATTTCTTCTTCGGTGTAATCCGCTTCCGCGCCTGGGCGCTTCAGGATGTGCATTTCAAACGCAGCAAATTCGATCTGGTCGAAACGCAGGGCTTTGGAGCCGTCCGGCAGTACGTATTCGAGGTCAGTACGGGTCCAGTCAAGCACCGGCATGAAGTTGTAGCACACGGTGCGGATGCCGCACTGCGCCAGGTTGCGCAGGGTCTGCTGATAGTTAGCGATCCACTGCTCATAGTTGCCAGTGTGGGTTTTGATATCTTCGTGAATTGGCACGCTTTCCACGACAGACCACACCAGACCTGCGTCTTCAACGATAGCCTTGCGTTTGAGGATCTCTTCTACGGACCATACTTCGCCGTTCGGGATATGGTGCAGCGCGGTAACCACGCCAGTTGCGCCCGCCTGACGGACATCAGCTAAAGAAACCGGATCGTTTGGGCCGTACCAGCGCCAGGTCTGTTCCATGATTTTTCCTCTTTCACATAGTGGGTTCCACAGCGAAGAGACGCGGAACCCCGGAGTTGTTTAGGTATCCGGATGAACAACCAGACCACAGCCGTGGCGTCGCACCGGATGAGATGGCGTATAAGTTCTACCTTTTGGTAAGACATGTCAACCCGGATTCTAAAATTGGTTAACCACATCACAAGAAATCTACTCTCCCGCCGGTTGTTGCAAATTACAGCAAAGGGTAAACAACGGTTATTGATCAGGGTATGTGATATTCATCGCAACAATGGTTGACCAATTTACATAACATGTCGCCCAAAATAACAATGGTTCAACCAGGTAAGGTAAAACTTTATGCATGTGCTTAACATTCTTTGGGTCGTCTTCGGTATCGGCCTGATGCTGGTACTGAATTTGAGGTTCAAGATCAACTCGATGGTAGCTTTGTTGGTGGCGGCGTTGTCTGTCGGGATGCTGGCGGGTATGGACTTAATGTCGCTGCTGCACACCATGAAAGCGGGCTTCGGCAACACGCTGGGGGAACTGGCGATCATCGTGGTATTCGGTGCGGTCATCGGTAAATTGATGGTCGACTCGGGCGCAGCACACCAGATAGCGCACACGCTGCTGGCGCGCCTCGGTCTGCGCTATGTTCAGATATCGGTGATTATCATCGGCCTGATTTTCGGTCTGGCGATGTTCTATGAAGTGGCCTTTATCATGTTGGCACCGCTGGTGATCGTGATTGCAGCCGAAGCTAAAATCCCGTTCCTGAAACTGGCTATTCCGGCAGTAGCGGCTGCCACCACCGCACATTCACTGTTCCCGCCGCAGCCGGGTCCGGTGGCGCTGGTAAATGCTTATGGCGCGGATATGGGGATGGTTTATATCTATGGCGTGCTGGTGACGATCCCAAGCGTAATTTGCGCTGGCCTGATCCTGCCAAAGTTCCTCGGTAATCTTGAGCGACCGACACCGTCATTTCTGAAAGCAGATCAACCAGTAGATATGAACAATCTGCCTTCTTTCGGCATCTCGATTCTGGTGCCGCTGATCCCGGCGATCATTATGATCTCCACCACCATCGCCAATATCTGGCTGGTAAAAGACACGCCTGCGTGGGAAGTGGTTAACTTTATTGGTTCCTCGCCGATTGCGATGTTTATTGCGATGGTAGTTGCGTTCGTACTCTTTGGCACCGCGCGCGGGCACGATATGCAGTGGGTAATGAACGCCTTTGAAAGCGCGGTAAAAAGCATTGCGATGGTGATTCTGATCATCGGTGCTGGCGGCGTACTGAAGCAGACCATCATCGACACCGGCATTGGTGACACCATCGGCATGTTGATGTCGCATGGTAATATTTCACCGTACATCATGGCGTGGCTGATCACCGTACTGATTCGTCTGGCGACCGGTCAGGGTGTGGTTTCGGCGATGACTGCCGCCGGGATTATCAGTGCTGCAATCCTTGATCCAGCAACCGGTCAGCTGGTTGGCGTGAATCCGGCGCTGCTGGTGCTGGCGACGGCTGCGGGTTCCAACACACTCACCCACATTAACGATGCATCTTTCTGGTTGTTTAAAGGTTATTTTGACCTGTCGGTAAAAGACACGCTGAAAACCTGGGGCCTGCTGGAGCTGGTCAACTCCGTGGTTGGGTTGATTATTGTG
Organism: Escherichia sp. MOD1-EC6475; assembly: GCF_003046645.1. Lineage (NCBI taxonomy): Bacteria > Pseudomonadati > Pseudomonadota > Gammaproteobacteria > Enterobacterales > Enterobacteriaceae > Escherichia > Escherichia sp. MOD1-EC6475. Next base: position 27,602 of record NZ_PZKQ01000061.1, read on the forward strand.
TTAATTATCAGCATGGTAGCGTAAAAGCACACCAGAGCCTGCCATTGGCAGGCTCTGTTCGGAGTGTCGACAAAGTGTGCCTTGTTTATGCCAGATGCGACGCTGACGCGTCTCATCTGGCCTACAAAGGGCTAACGTGCAGGTTTTGTAGGTAGCGTAGCGCATCACGTAATATTGCGTACCAGCATTAGCAAGCCCTGTGTTTTTTTTATTGATAAACAAAAGTCACACCAATAATCGACTGCACATTACCTGCTGTCACCTGCCCTCCAGTACGTGCGTAATTTGCCGTTAATCCCAGACTTACCGCCGAAGTCCCTACTGCCCCTAATGACACAGTGCTATTCGCTGGAATAATCGTACCGTTGCGCGTCAGCTGTACGCCGACTCCCTGTGCTGGCGAAAACGACGCGGTATTGGTGAAAATCGAGTTGCCCGCATCTGCGGTTGTACCTGAAAGGTAATACCCCAGGTTTTGGCTTTTCGCACAGTAAACGGTAAGAGGAATCGGCACCGAACCAGGATAATCCGGCAGAGTCACGGTGACATCACGAGCGGAAACATCACAGCCGCCGGTGGGCACCACCACATCATTATTGGCGTAAATATTCCACACAAACTGGAAATCATCGCTGTTATAGTTGTTGGTCTGACGCAAAATGAGCACGGCAATTAATGAGCCAGCCTTAATCGCTACCCCGCCCGCACTGCTCACAGGCGTCAAATAAAGCGCCACCGGCCAGGGCTTATCTGTTCTCGAATTATAAACAACGCGCGGCGTTTCGCTGGTGGTAGGGAAAGGATAGCTACTGCCATTATATTTTACGGTTCCGGAAAAATTAGATAACACGCCGCCATAAGCCGAGCCTCGTTGCAGTGTGACATAGTCTGTAATCGTTTCCGGGTAATCGTTATGGCAAAAGATCTGCATCGAAAGATCCACGACCAAGTTTTGCCCCACATTCACGGCGGGCGCAAGGTTAACATAGACATTGGCGCTGCCACCGCCAATAGGGATAGCGGTGCCATTGGCGGTTTTACAGGCGAATGACCAGGCATTTACCGACCAGCCCATCAGCAGTACAGCAAACAAGGTAATAACTCGTTTCATTACAATCATCTCTTCGGGTTCAGCTGTAGGTATAGGTGATGCTAATCACTGCCTGAATGGTTCCCTGAGTGGTTCCGCCATTTACCGTCAATGCTCTGACCTGTAACGGGAAGTGCGCTGATTGTGAGGAATCATCCACCTGAACTGTTTTGGTTGCGCCGGTATTCAATGTATTACCGCTGTCATCCTGTAGCTCTAACTGGATGTTTTGCGCGGTTCCCTGGTTTTTATAATATCCGGTGCTGTCAGCTGCCCCGCTGAAGCTGGCGGTGACCCTGGACGTTCCCACCGGACAATTAGTCAACTCAAGCGCAACATCATGCCAGGCCGATGCCGCTCCGGCAGACATCAGGCTGAAAGAATAAAGATCGCCGAGATCAACCGTGGCATTGGTGGTGGAAACCGTGCACGGTTTGGCGACGACCTTACCGTTCACGGTGATGGTGACATCGGCTGCCTGTACCGTCGCGCTTGCGAGCGCCAACATTGCCGCCAATAAATACCCACGTTTGCGCCATTTCATGAGCATCTCCAGTTACTGATATTCAAGAGTAAAGGTTGCCGTAGCGTTGATACGCCCCGCAGTGACAGGCACCTGTGTCGCCATTAGCCTGGCGTAAAAATTCAGCGTGTTTGGTTTACCCGGCGTCAGGGACGTCCACGCAATCGCGGACGATGGGGCATTAAGTGGGATCTGATTTTGTTGCTCATTCAGAAGCTGTATTCCCAGCCCTGCGGCCGCTGACACCGTATTATCAAGTGCAAGCAGGTTGGCATTGTGGCTATCCGCAACACCAGTAAACCCAACCTTTACAGCAGAAACGGCATTACCACAGGGTGACAGCAAAATACGAAATGGAACGGCCGGAGTCGTCGCCCCAATGTTGCTAAATTGCTTCGCCGCGTTTTCCATCAGATCAACGGTAAAATTGGTTGATTCAGCCGCCACACTACAGCCGTTATCCCTGACATAGCCGCGAATAGTAATCGTGCTATCTGCGGCCCTGGCGTGACTGGCAACCAGCCACAAAAAAGCGCACACAAGATAAAAAGGTTTGCTTTTCATCACGTCCCCTTAACGACATTCGGCTGATAGCTGAGTTAATAACTGCTGCTGACTCTCTGGTGGCAGTTTGTAATCGGCGACACAGCGAGCATTCTCCCCTTCACCCCATTTCACCTGAACTTTTCCCACTAAAGGCATCCCGCTGAGGTAAACCTGGCCATTATCCGCAACAATGCCGCTACTCTGGCTACTCTCTGATGTGACCATCGCCCCAAACGGCAGCGGCTTATTATTGTGGGTTAGCGTCATGAGCAGTTTTATTCCTACGCGTGCTTTAAACTCTGCTCGCACAATTGCCCCACGGGTGGGAACAACGTTAGCGACCGCGTTATCTAAATCGACGTTATCAGCCAGGGTATTGGTATCCAGCGCCACTCTATTTTCCCGATATTCAGTGGCATAAGGCAGCACGGCATAACCGCGCCAGTCGGTACGAACACCCGTCTGGTTTTCGACTTTTGCATCTTTTGCGCCAGGCGCTTTAATAAGCACAACCGTATCGTTTAACGGCTGCCCCAGCGTTACGCCATTGGCATGAGCCAATACCCCACCGCTGACGCCATAATAGAGCTGCTTAATATCATCGCTATGGCTGTACCCTATGTTGGCATTGCCGTAGCCGCCGCGATAATTCAGCGCGGCATAGCCTGTATTACCATCGCCTCCCCCGGCATAACCGGTTTGCACGCTGTAGCTGAGGTTATTGTCTTCCAACAACGTACCGTATACGCCAGCCAGATTGGTCATCCGACCGTTGAGATCGTGTGACATGCTGTAGCTGGCACTGGCATGGCGCCATTGAGATTTACTGTCAGAACGCAGCCAGTGGCTAAAAGGAATATTGACGTTAAGAGCCAACATCTGATCCCGCCCTTTTTGCCAGGCGTTTTTCGTCAGGCTATAGCTGAGCGTCCAGTTGATATCTTCGAATGCGGTATTTAATCCGGCCTGGAATTGTTCATCGACATTACTCGTTCCCCAATAAGTCTGATGGCTACCACTCAAATACAGTGTTGATGTGCGCCCAACTTGCTGAGTGACGGTGAGTTGTAATTTCCCGCGTTTGTTATAAGCGAGGTTGTAATAGTCGGTGAATTTCGGCTTAACCTGAATAACACCATCCTGCGTTTCAATGTTGTAGCCATTCATTCGGCTGTATGTTGTATCAGCGAAATTAAAATACCCGCTGGTCGAATAGCGATAACCCACTAGCTGAATATTCGTGCCTGACTCATTGAGCGATTTGTTATAGAGAAAACGCACCGATTGTCCGTCATGCTGACTTTCATCGGGAAGTGTGGCATTAGCCTGCGTCATATCCACGGACAGAGCACCCAATGCCCCCATGTTTTTCCCGACACCGAAATTAAAAGCACGATAACGATCCGCCAGTTGAGTTCCACCGTATATTGTCCAGCCAGCCGGGAGGCCGTGGAGTAATGTACTCTGGAAAAAGCGGGGTTTTTCCTGTTGCGCATTCCCACTACGGTACTCTCCTGCCGTAATGGAATAACGCGTATGCCCTTCACGTTGCAAAAGCGGGACTGACGAATAGGGTACGGTAAAGATCTGCGTGCTGCCGTCAGCCTCTTTAATCGTTACCTGCAAGTCACCACTATTACCTGCGGCATAGATATCGTTGATGGTAAAAGGCCCCGGCGGCACCGTACTATTATAAATGTCATACCCATTCTGTTTAATAGTTACCTGTGCAGTACCACGAGCAATACCGTGGATCACCGGGGCAAATCCTCTTTGGCTATCGGGTAACATATTGTCATCGGAGGCCAACTGTGCGCCGCGAAAGTTAATACCATCGAAAATATCGCCCTGGGTATAACCATCACCCAGCGTCAGTCGGGAACGTAACGGAATGATGTCGCGCTCAAGCCAGGTATTAATATGTTGCCATTTATTTTTGCTACCTGATGAATTTCCGCTACTGTTATAACTCCAGGTGGTATTGTCGCGTAAACGCCACGCACCAATATTTAATCCACTCTGTAGATTTAAATATGCATAATGGCTGTTACCCCCAACCCGATTCTGCACACTATTTCCGCTGAAGTTATAATTGAGCAATCCGGCATTAATACCTGAATCCCACAACTCTGGTGGAATATAACCACGCGCGCGCTGATTCATAAATGCCTGAGGGATCGTGATGTTGAGCCGCTGCTGGCCAACATCTAAATGCGCAGTAGCGTCATTAATCATTGAGGTTAATGGCACGCAGGTATCATCCGCCAGCAGATTCATACCGGAAACAGAAGCCGTATTCAGCCCCATACTGGCGAGTTGAGCGCGAGTCAGGCAAGGGACAATACCTTGCTCACTGTCACCCGTATTAAACGTGACATCACGCGTTGCCATATAACCATTATTCATATAGATATCGACACGATACGTCCCCGGCGGTAATTCTTGTCCATTTTCAAAGCTCGATAAATCGGCAACAGCCTGAGGATCATCCGCTAAAAAGCGCGGGTTAAAATAGAGTTCGGCAGATGAAAAAGGTGCCTGTGCGGCAAAAGCACAGGCAACAGAGAGCCGGATAAAAAAACCAGCCAGACAATGCTTACGATTATGCAAGCATTGCGTGTTTCGCTGGTAAAGTCTTAAATTCAGATATGACATTGTTCCTCCGGTTTAAAATCACCCGGCAGTCAATTCTTTTTATTCAGGCGAATAAATCCCCCTGCGTTATTCCATTACGCCCTTCATTTTGGGGGTAAGTGCGCCATAATCATTTATTGTTCGGTAAGTAATGTTGCTTCCGGCATCAGAAGGCAATTTAACCGTGCTTTCGCCCATTGGAGGCACCAATGCATTTTCAAGAATCCGTGTTCCGGCATTAAGCTCCGTTACCGTCAGGTAATAGGGTGTCGGGTTAATCAGCGTCAGAGAATTGGCGCCACGACGGAATCTTAATTTTTCTGCGGCCTGATCGGGGGGTAACGCTAATTTAGCCGGGCGGTAATACAGTTTTATGCGGCTGATAATCGCGAGCTGTAGCGTATTCTCGGTCAATTTTGATTTATCCATTGACGGAATCGCTTTTACATTCATCCAGAACAAACTTTCCCGATCCTGCGGCAATTGATTATTTGTGGCATCAAGAATACGTAAGGTATTCTCTTTTTTTCCCTTCATCGCAAACAGAGGTGGCGTCACGATAAAACGGCCATCCTTTACACCATCGGCATTTTCTACCCATGATTGAATTAAATAAGTGCTATTTTCATCATTATTTGTCACGGCAAGTTGAACTTGTTTTTGCCCTGCCGGATAAATTACGCGGGTCGCACCTAAGGCCACTCCCGCTTCAGCGCGTCCGGCAAGCATCATTGCTACGATCATCAGGATACCTGCCAGTAAGCAGAATGTTATTTCCTGCGATTTCCTTACATTGACGTTTTTATTACTCACTGTCCTGTTCCTGTTATCACAATATCTGCTTAACAATTACTGATAGGTTAAGGAGAACCAGGCCTGGGCATTAGCCATGCCGCCAGTCACCCGACGCCCGGTAGCACGATATTTGGCGATGAAATGTAGCGAAGTAGAGCCTGAGTAAAGCCGTTTCCAGTTTGCTGGAGGACGATTAATCGGTACGAGGTTTCCTTCATCATCAAACAACGCTACGCCAATATTGGTGGCTATCCCTGGCCCCTCACCCACGGAAAGCACATCCGGATTTTTACCATCCGCGACACCGTGAAACCCCACGCCCACTCGTTCACTCACCACCGTGCTACATTCCCGTAAATGAATAACAAAAGGCACCGGTGCGCTATCTTCCCCTACCGCATGAAACCGGTTACTACTGATTTGCCCCATATTGACCGTCATTTGTTTATCACCGGCTTCAATCCGGCAAGTTTCCGCAATAATGACGCCCTGAAACTGCATATTTCCACCGGGCAATGTGGTGTTCCATTTATTTCCGGCCAGTGCAAACATCGGCAGTAACGACGCTACTAGAAATAATTTCGTCCTTTTCATCGTTATTCTTATCGCGCAGGGGCGGGCATCCTTGCCCATAATGACTTCCCTAAAACCTGAGTGGGTTATTGATACTGAACCTTGAAGGTCGCATCCGCATTAGCAGCGCCTGGGGTTGCAGTACCGGTTGCAAAATAACGCGCCTGGAACGGAATAATGTTGGTTCCGTTATTCAGTGTTGTTTGTGCGCTAAATGTCGCACCGTCCAGCGCCAGCGCAGTACCCGTTCTGTCCAGGATCTGCACACCAACATTTGTTGCGCTGCCCGCAGCTGAACTCTGCAGAGCCAGTACATTGGTATGATTTCCATCAATTGCTGTGCCAAGGAAGGCAACAGCGGCTTTGTCTGCAACAGTGGTATCGCAGTCATTCAGCTGAATGTTAAAACCGACGGCAGAACTGGTTGCCCCCTCTTGTGCCAGCGATGCGGTACGAACCTGACCTAACTGAACGGTTTGATCAACAGAGCCCGCATCAACCGCACAAGCGGCGTTAACAACTTCCCCTTTAAAGTGAACTGTCCCACCATTTACCGTCGTGGTAGCGGCCAGAGCCGCAGTGGAACTGAGGGACAGAGCCGACAGAACAACGATTGCCAGAGTTTTAATTTTCATACTGCTTTCCTTTTTAAATCTACGTATAAATCGACATGGGCAGTCGGGTGATGCTGCCAAC
>NZ_PZKQ01000062.1:0-13111 GCF_003046645.1 Escherichia sp. MOD1-EC6475
CACCCACCCGACCACCTCCCTCCCCCATACCCGCCACCCCCACCACTCGGCCCCGCCCCTGCCGCATTACCACCACCCGCAGCACCCGGTGGCACCGCAGCAGCACTATCACCAGCCGCAGCAACCGGTAGCGCCCCAGCCGCAGTATCAGCAGCCGCAACAACCGGTAGCACCGCAGCATCACTATCAGCAGCCGCATCAACCGACGGCACCACAGCCGCAGGATACCCTGCTTCATCCGCTGTTAATGCGCAATGGCGACAGTCGTCCGCTACACAAACCGACGACGCCGTTGCCTTCTCTGGATTTGCTGACGCCGCCGCCGAGCGAAGTGGAACCCGTAGATACCTTTGCGCTTGAACAAATGGCGCGTCTGGTAGAGGCGCGCCTGGCTGACTTCCGCATTAAAGCCGATGTCGTCAACTATTCTCCGGGGCCAGTTATCACTCGCTTTGAGCTGAACCTGGCACCGGGCGTAAAAGCTGCGCGTATTTCTAACTTGTCACGTGACCTGGCCCGTTCGCTATCAACTGTGGCGGTTCGTGTCGTTGAAGTTATTCCGGGTAAACCATACGTAGGTCTGGAGTTACCTAACAAAAAACGCCAAACCGTTTACCTGCGCGAAGTGCTGGACAACGCTAAGTTCCGCGATAACCCATCGCCATTAACGATAGTGCTGGGTAAAGATATCGCTGGCGATCCGGTCGTTGCCGATCTGGCAAAAATGCCGCACTTGTTGGTTGCGGGGACTACCGGTTCCGGTAAGTCTGTCGGTGTGAACGCCATGATTCTGAGTATGCTCTATAAAGCGCAGCCGGAAGATGTGCGTTTCATTATGATCGATCCGAAAATGCTCGAGCTTTCAGTTTATGAAGGTATCCCGCACCTGTTAACGGAAGTCGTGACCGACATGAAAGATGCTGCCAACGCTTTACGCTGGTGCGTCAACGAAATGGAGCGTCGATATAAACTGATGTCGGCTTTGGGTGTACGTAACCTGGCGGGTTATAACGAAAAAATTGCTGAAGCTGACCGTATGATGCGCCCAATACCAGACCCGTACTGGAAACCGGGCGACAGTATGGATGCTCAGCATCCGGTGCTGAAAAAAGAGCCTTATATTGTTGTTCTGGTGGACGAATTTGCCGACCTGATGATGACGGTGGGTAAAAAAGTGGAAGAGCTGATTGCACGTCTGGCGCAAAAAGCCCGTGCCGCAGGAATCCACCTCGTACTGGCAACGCAACGTCCATCAGTTGATGTTATTACAGGTCTGATTAAAGCGAATATTCCAACTCGTATCGCCTTTACGGTATCCAGTAAGATTGACTCGCGTACCATTCTTGATCAGGCTGGTGCCGAATCGTTACTGGGAATGGGCGATATGCTCTACTCCGGGCCGAACTCCACCATGCCGGTACGTGTTCATGGTGCCTTTGTTCGCGATCAGGAAGTTCATGCCGTGGTGCAGGACTGGAAAGCGCGTGGACGTCCGCAGTATGTCGATGGCATCACTTCCGACAGTGAAAGTGAAGGTGGAGCCGGTGGTTTCGATGGCGCAGAAGAGCTGGATCCGTTGTTCGATCAGGCGGTGCAGTTCGTCACTGAAAAACGCAAAGCGTCAATTTCAGGCGTACAGCGTCAGTTCCGCATTGGTTATAACCGTGCGGCGCGTATTATCGAACAGATGGAAGCGCAGGGGATCGTCAGCGAACAGGGTCACAACGGTAATCGTGAAGTGCTGGCTCCACCGCCGTTTGACTGATTAGGGCATTGTAGGCCGGATAAGACGCGATAGCGTCGCATCCGGCACTCTATCAACTGAAAATTCAGTATTTTCTTCTTTCCTCAAGCTGATTATTAGCCTGGAATAGAGAGTAGAGGGAACTCCCGATCGGGAGTGACGTAATTTGAGGAATAATGATGAAAAAAATTGCCATCACCTGTGCATTACTCTCAAGCTTAGTAGCAAGCAGCGTATGGGCTGATGCCGCAAGCGATCTGAAAAGCCGCCTGGATAAAGTCAGCAGCTTCCACGCCAGCTTCACACAAAAAGTGACTGACGGTAGCGGCGCGGCGGTGCAGGAAGGTCAGGGCGATCTGTGGGTGAAACGTCCAAACTTATTCAACTGGCATATGACTCAACCTGATGAAAGCATTCTGGTTTCTGACGGTAAAACACTGTGGTTCTATAACCCGTTCGTTGAGCAAGCTACGGCAACCTGGCTGAAAGATGCCACCGGTAATACGCCGTTTATGCTGATTGCCCGCAACCAGTCCAGCGACTGGCAGCAGTACAACATCAAACAGAATGGTGATGACTTTATCCTCACGCCGAAAACCAGCAATGGTAATCTGAAGCAATTCACCATTAACGTGGGGCGTGATGGCACAATCCATCAGTTTAGCGCGGTGGAGCAGGACGATCAGCGCAGCAGTTATCAGTTAAAGTCCCAGCAAAATGGCGTTGTGGATGCAGCTAAATTTACCTTCACCCCGCCGCAAGGCGTAACGGTAGATGACCAACGTAAGTAGAGGCACCTGAGTGAGCAATCTGTCGCTCGATTTTTCGGATAATACTTTTCAACCTCTGGCCGCGCGTATGCGGCCAGAAAATTTAGCACAGTATATCGGTCAGCAACATTTGCTGGCTGCGGGGAAGCCGTTGCCGCGCGCTATCGAAGCCGGGCACCTGCATTCTATGATCCTCTGGGGGCCGCCAGGTACGGGTAAAACGACCCTTGCCGAAGTGATCGCCCGCTACGCAAACGCTGATGTGGAACGTATTTCTGCCGTTACCTCTGGTGTGAAAGAGATTCGTGAGGCGATCGAGCGGGCGCGGCAGAACCGCAACGCCGGACGCCGCACCATTCTGTTTGTCGACGAAGTGCACCGCTTCAACAAGAGCCAGCAGGATGCTTTTCTACCGCATATTGAAGATGGCACCATCACTTTCATTGGCGCGACGACTGAAAACCCCTCGTTTGAGCTTAATTCGGCGCTGCTTTCCCGTGCCCGCGTTTATCTGCTGAAATCCTTGACGACCGAGGATATTGAGCGAGTACTTACTCAGGCAATGGAAGACAAAACGCGCGGCTATGGCGGGCAGGATATTGTTCTGCCAGATGAAACACGCCGTGCGATTGCTGAACTGGTGAATGGTGACGCTCGCCGGGCATTGAATACGCTGGAAATGATGGCGGATATGGCCGAAATCGATGGCAGCGGCAAACGTGTTCTAAAGCCCGAATTGCTGACGGAAATCGCCGGTGAGCGTAGCGCCCGCTTTGATAACAAAGGCGATCGCTTTTACGATCTGATTTCCGCACTGCATAAATCTGTACGTGGTAGTGCACCCGATGCGGCGCTGTACTGGTATGCGCGCATTATTACTGCTGGTGGTGATCCGTTATATGTCGCGCGTCGCTGCCTGGCGATAGCGTCGGAAGATGTAGGTAATGCCGATCCACGCGCGATGCAGGTGGCGATTGCTGCCTGGGACTGCTTTACCCGCGTTGGTCCGGCAGAAGGCGAACGCGCCATTGCCCAGGCGATTGTTTACCTGGCCTGTGCGCCAAAAAGTAACGCTGTGTATACCGCGTTTAAAGCCGCGCTGGCCGATGCTCGCGAACGTCCGGATTATGACGTGCCAGTTCACTTGCGTAATGCGCCGACGAAATTAATGAAGGAAATGGGCTACGGGCAGGAATATCGTTACGCTCATGATGAAGCAAACGCTTATGCTGCCGGTGAGGTTTATTTCCCGCCAGAAATAGCACAAACACGCTATTATTTCCCGACAAACAGGGGCCTGGAAGGCAAGATTGGCGAAAAGCTCGCCTGGCTGGCTGAACAGGATCAAAATAGCCCCATAAAACGCTACCGTTAATGTTATCGTTGCGGTAATGTTGTTACTGTATCCCTGTGGTCGCAGGCTGTGGCCACATCTCCCATTTAATTCGATAAGCACAGGATAAGCATGCTCGATCCCAATCTGCTGCGTAATGAGCCAGACGCAGTCGCTGAAAAACTGGCACGCCGGGGCTTTAAGCTGGATGTAGATAAGCTGGGCGCTCTTGAAGAGCGTCGTAAAGTATTGCAGGTAAAAACGGAAAACCTGCAAGCGGAGCGTAACTCCCGATCGAAATCCATTGGCCAGGCGAAAGCGCGCGGGGAAGATATCGAGCCTTTACGTCTGGAAGTGAACAAACTGGGCGAAGAGCTGGATGCAGCAAAAGCCGAGCTGGATGCTTTACAGGCTGAAATTCGCGATATCGCGCTGACAATCCCTAACCTGCCTGCAGATGAAGTGCCGGTGGGTAAAGACGAAAATGACAACGTTGAAGTCAGCCGCTGGGGCACCCCGCGTGAGTTCGACTTTGAAGTTCGTGACCACGTGACGCTGGGTGAAATGCACTCTGGCCTCGACTTTGCAGCAGCGGTTAAGCTAACCGGTTCGCGCTTTGTAGTGATGAAAGGGCAGATCGCACGTATGCACCGCGCATTGTCGCAGTTTATGCTGGATCTGCATACCGAGCAGCATGGCTATAGTGAAAACTATGTCCCGTATCTGGTTAACCAGGATACGCTTTACGGTACAGGTCAGTTGCCGAAATTTGCTGGCGACCTGTTCCATACCCGTCCGCTGGAAGAAGAAGCAGACACCAGTAACTACGCGCTGATCCCAACGGCAGAAGTTCCGCTGACCAACCTGGTGCGCGGTGAAATCATTGATGAAGATGACCTGCCGATTAAGATGACCGCCCATACACCATGCTTCCGTTCTGAAGCCGGTTCTTATGGTCGTGATACCCGTGGTCTGATCCGTATGCACCAGTTCGACAAAGTTGAAATGGTTCAGATCGTGCGCCCGGAAGACTCTATGGCGGCGCTGGAAGAGATGACCGGTCATGCAGAAAAAGTCCTGCAACTGTTGGGTCTGCCGTACCGTAAAATCATCCTTTGCACCGGCGACATGGGCTTTGGCGCTTGCAAAACGTACGACCTGGAAGTATGGATCCCGGCGCAGAACACCTACCGCGAGATCTCTTCTTGTTCTAACGTCTGGGATTTCCAGGCGCGTCGTATGCAGGCACGCTGCCGCAGCAAGTCTGACAAGAAAACCCGTCTGGTGCATACCCTGAACGGTTCCGGTCTGGCTGTTGGCCGTACGCTAGTTGCAGTAATGGAAAACTATCAGCAGGCTGATGGTCGTATTGAAGTACCAGAAGTTCTGCGTCCATACATGAACGGACTGGAATATATTGGCTAATACCCAATTTTTCTGAATCTAAAAAGCGCCTGCGGGCGCTTTTTTTGTCTCCCTTTGATACCAAACAATAATTACTCGTTACTTAAGCGCAATACTACTTACGAGTGAAAATCTACCTATCCCGTTGATTTTCAAATCATTCGATGTATACAAACCTATATAGCGCCAGCTATAAAAATAATTACACAATACGGTTTGTTACTGGAATTAATCGTGAGCAAGCTTGAGTGAGCCATTATGAAAACGAAAATCCCTGATGCGGTATTGGCTGCTGAGGTGAGTCGCCGTGGTTTGGTTAAAACGACAGCGATCGGTGGCCTGGCGATGGCCAGCAGTGCATTAACATTACCTTTTAGTCGAATAGCGCACGCTGTCGATAACGCCATTGCGGCAAATTCTGACGAGAAGGTTATCTGGAGCGCATGTACAGTTAACTGCGGTAGCCGCTGCCCACTGCGAATGCATGTCGTGGACGGTGAAATCAAATACGTCGAAACGGATAATACCGGTGATGACAATTACGACGGCCTGCATCAGGTACGCGCCTGTCTGCGTGGGCGTTCGATGCGTCGTCGCGTTTATAACCCAGATCGCCTGAAATATCCGATGAAACGCGTCGGGGCGCGCGGTGAAGGCAAATTCGAGCGTATTAGCTGGGAAGAAGCCTACGACATTATCGCTACTAATATGCAGCGACTGATTAAAGAGTACGGTAACGAATCCATCTATCTGAACTATGGTACAGGTACGCTGGGCGGCACCATGACCCGTTCCTGGCCACCGGGAAATACCCTGGTCGCGCGCCTGATGAACTGCTGCGGCGGTTATCTGAACCATTATGGTGATTATTCCTCCGCGCAAATTGCAGAAGGTCTGAACTATACCTATGGCGGCTGGGCGGATGGCAACAGCCCGTCAGATATCGAAAACAGTAAGCTGGTGGTGCTGTTTGGTAATAACCCGGGCGAAACGCGAATGAGCGGTGGCGGGGTAACTTATTACCTTGAACAGGCTCGTCAGAAATCAAATGCTCGCATGATCATCATCGATCCGCGCTATACCGACACCGGTGCCGGGCGTGAAGATGAGTGGATCCCAATTCGTCCGGGGACAGATGCCGCACTGGTTAACGGTCTGGCGTACGTCATGATCACCGAAAATCTGGTTGATCAGGAATTCCTCGATAAATATTGCGTTGGCTACGACGAGAAAACCCTGCCAGCCAGTGCGCCGAAAAATGGTCACTACAAAGCCTATATTCTGGGTGAAGGGGCAGACGGCGTTGCCAAAACGCCGGAATGGGCATCGCAAATCACTGGCGTTCCGGCAGACAAAATCATCAAACTGGCACGTGAAATTGGCAGTACCAAACCGGCGTTTATCAGCCAGGGGTGGGGGCCGCAGCGTCACGCTAACGGTGAAATCGCTACTCGTGCTATCTCAATGCTGGCAATTCTGACCGGCAACGTCGGGATTAACGGTGGTAACAGCGGCGCGCGCGAAGGTTCATACAGATTACCATTTGTGCGGATGCCGACCCTCGAAAACCCGATCCAGACCAGCATTTCGATGTTTATGTGGACCGATGCCATTGAACGTGGCCCGGAAATGACGGCGCTGCGTGATGGTGTACGCGGAAAAGATAAGCTGGATGTGCCGATCAAGATGATCTGGAACTATGCGGGTAACTGCCTGATTAACCAGCATTCTGAAATCAACCGTACCCATGAAATCCTTCAGGATGATAAGAAGTGTGAGCTGATTGTGGTGATCGACTGCCACATGACATCATCCGCGAAATACGCTGATATCCTGCTGCCGGACTGCACCGCTTCCGAACAGATGGACTTTGCGCTGGATGCATCCTGCGGGAATATGTCTTACGTGATTTTCAACGATCAGGTGATTAAACCGCGCTTTGAATGTAAGACCATCTATGAAATGACCAGCGAACTGGCAAAACGTCTTGGCGTTGAGCAACAGTTTACGGAAGGTCGTACTCAGGAAGAGTGGATGCGTCACCTGTATGCGCAGTCGCGGGAAGCGATCCCTGAGTTGCCGACCTTTGAAGAGTTCCGCAAGCAGGGGATCTTTAAAAAGCGCGACCCACAAGGGCATCACGTTGCTTATAAAGCCTTCCGTGAAGATCCGCAGGCTAATCCACTGACCACGCCATCAGGCAAAATTGAGATCTATTCCCAGGCGCTGGCTGACATTGCCGCTACCTGGGAATTGCCGGAAGGCGACGTGATCGATCCACTGCCGATCTACACGCCAGGTTTTGAAAGTTATCAGGATCCGCTGAACAAACAGTATCCGCTGCAACTTACAGGTTTCCACTATAAATCTCGCGTTCACTCCACCTACGGCAACGTAGACGTGCTGAAAGCGGCTTGCCGCCAGGAAATGTGGATCAACCCGCTTGATGCGCAAAAACGCGGTATCAGCAACGGCGATAAAGTCAGGATCTTTAACGATCGTGGTGAAGTTCATATTGAGGCGAAAGTGACGCCACGAATGATGCCGGGCGTGGTCGCACTGGGCGAAGGCGCCTGGTATGACCCGGATGCAAAACGTGTCGATAAGGGCGGTTGTATCAACGTACTGACCACTCAACGTCCGTCTCCTCTCGCCAAGGGGAATCCGTCGCATACAAACCTTGTTCAGGTTGAAAAGGTGTAAGGAGTAACCGATGACAACCCAGTATGGATTTTTTATTGATTCCAGCCGTTGCACCGGTTGCAAAACCTGCGAACTGGCTTGTAAAGACTACAAAGATTTGACGCCAGAAGTCAGCTTCCGCCGCATTTATGAATATGCTGGTGGCGACTGGCAGGAGGATAACGGTGTCTGGCATCAAAACGTGTTTGCCTACTATCTCTCGATTTCATGCAATCACTGCGAAGATCCGGCGTGTACCAAAGTCTGCCCGAGCGGTGCGATGCATAAACGTGAAGATGGTTTTGTCGTTGTTGATGAAGATGTGTGCATCGGTTGTCGTTACTGCCATATGGCTTGCCCGTACGGCGCACCGCAGTATAACGAAACCAAAGGGCATATGACCAAATGCGACGGCTGCTATGACCGTGTAGCGGAAGGTAAAAAGCCGATCTGCGTCGAATCTTGCCCGCTGCGGGCGCTGGATTTCGGCCCTATCGACGAGCTGCGTAAAAAACACGGCGATCTGGCGGCCGTTGCGCCATTGCCACGAGCGCACTTTACCAAACCGAATATTGTGATCAAACCTAACGCCAACAGCCGCCCAACCGGGGATACCACTGGCTATCTGGCAAATCCGAAGGAGGTGTGAGATGGGAAGTGGATGGCATGAATGGCCGTTGATGATCTTCACGGTCTTCGGGCAGTGCGTCGCGGGCGGTTTTATCGTTCTGGCATTCGCCTTGTTGAAAGGCGAGCTTCGGGCCGATACCCAACAGCTGGTGATTACCTGTATGTTTGGCTTGTGGGTACTGATGGGCATTGGCTTTATCGCCTCAATGCTTCACCTTGGCTCACCCATGCGCGCTTTTAACTCACTCAACCGGGTTGGCTCTTCGGCATTGAGTAACGAAATCGCCAGTGGTTCGATCTTTTTTGCCGTAGGTGGCATCGGTTGGTTGTTGGCAGTGCTGAAAAAGCTGTCACCGGCATTACGCACGCTGTGGCTGGTGGTGACGATGATTCTCGGCGTGGTGTTTGTCTGGATGATGGTGCGAGTTTATAACAGCATCGATACCGTACCGACCTGGTACAGCATCTGGACACCGATGGGTTTCTTCCTGACTATGTTTATGGGAGGCCCGCTGCTGGGATATTTGTTACTGCGTCTGGCGGGGGTTAATGGTTGGGTGATGCGTTTACTTCCGGCCATTTCAGTGCTGGCGCTGGTGGTGAGCGGCGTAATGTCTGTAATGCAGGGGGCTGAACTCGCTACGATTCACTCTTCTGTACAGCAGGCAGCGGCGTTAGTGCCGGATTACGGTGCGCTGATGGCCTGGCGCATTGTGCTTATCGCCGTGGCACTGTGCTTGTGGATTGTACCGCAGTTAAAAGGTTCTCAGCCTGCGGTATCGCTGCTTTCCGTGTCATTCATCCTGCTTCTGGCTGGTGAGTTAATCGGGCGCGGCGTGTTCTACGGGTTGCATATGACTGTAGGGATGGCCGTTGCCAGCTAAGATGTTTATAACCGGGGTCTCGGCCCCGGTTTTCTTTTATTTCTGTTTCGTTAAGGTGTCATAACTGGTCATCAAATTACGATAATCAGGAATGTGGTTAGAGAACAGCGTCGCCAGACCTTCGATATCGTTGCGCCAGTCACGGTGCAGTTCGCAGGCGACACCAAACCACGTCATCAATTGTGCCCCTGC
The DNA here is from genome assembly GCF_003046645.1 of Escherichia sp. MOD1-EC6475. Classification (NCBI taxonomy): domain Bacteria; kingdom Pseudomonadati; phylum Pseudomonadota; class Gammaproteobacteria; order Enterobacterales; family Enterobacteriaceae; genus Escherichia; species Escherichia sp. MOD1-EC6475. The sequence continues at coordinate 9,640 of NZ_PZKQ01000062.1, forward strand.
TTGTGACATACGATCCCATGCCGAATGCCGGGTAATTTCGTTAAAGGTTCCTGACGCGTCAGTCACCACAAAGACATCGAAACCTTCTTCAATCGCCGAAAGTGCCGGGAATGCTACGCAAACTTCGGTGACCACTCCGGCAATAATCAACTGCTTTTTACCTGTCGCCTTGACCGCTTTAACAAAATCTTCGTTATCCCAGGCGTTAATATTTCCCGGACGGGCAATATACGGTGCATCCGGGAACTGTGCTTTCAGTTCAGGGACTAATGGGCCGTTAGGACCGGTTTCAAAACTGGTAGTAAGAATGGTGGGTAGATTGAAATATTTGGCTAAGTCACCCAGCGCCAGCACGTTATTTTTAAATTTGTCAGGTTCAATATCCCGCACGAGGGAAAGTAAACCGGCCTGGTGATCAACTAACAAAACAGCAGCATCATTTTTATCGAGACGAACATACGGTTTGGTCATTCTCTTCTCCTTTCGAGAGTCAGTGGTACGCCTGAAATCGTTCAGACGCGATGCGTTGCCCTGAAAGCATAGACGGGAAATTCAGGTTTGCAGTGACCATGAAATTTTTCGACTGAACTAAACATATGAACGTTACGTTAGATCAATAAAAACAATTAGATGAGACTGATTATCTTTTCGTTATTAGTGTTATGAATGAGTAATATAAATCGATAATACAGCCGCTGCGTTATGTACGTATTTTCACCCATTGACAATGTTTTTGGCGGTGGCATGATGCGCATGAAATTTGAACTTCCTCACGGTTTTCATTCATGTCCACGTATACCCGGCCTGTCATGCTTTTGCTGTCTGGCCTACTTTTGTTGACTCTGGCGATCGCGGTGTTAAATACACTCGTGCCGCTATGGCTCGCCCAGGTACACTTGCCCACATGGCAGGTCGGCGTCGTCAGTTCGTCTTATTTTACCGGCAACCTGGTCGGTACTTTACTGACAGGGTATGTCATTAAACGCTTTGGGTTTAATCGCAGCTATTACCTTGCTTCCTTTATTTTTGCTGCGGGTTGTGCCGGGCTTGGCTTGATGATTGGTTTCTGGAGCTGGTTAGCCTGGCGTTTCGTCGCAGGCGTTGGTTGCGCCATGATTTGGGTGGTGGTAGAAAGCGCGCTGATGTGCAGCGGTACGTCACGTAACCGTGGGCGGTTACTTGCCGCCTATATGATGGTTTATTACGTGGGGACGTTTTTAGGTCAGTTACTGCTCAGTAAAGTTTCAACCGAGTTGATGAGCGTATTGCCGTGGGCTACAGGGTTGACCCTTGCAGGGATCTTGCCGCTGCTGTTTACTCGTATCGTGAATCAGCAGGCTGAGAACCATGCTTCGACGCCAATTACGTCAATGCTAAAACTTCGTCAGGCGCGGCTTGGCGTGAACGGCTGTATTATCTCGGGAATCGTTCTGGGGTCTTTGTATGGCCTGATGCCGCTGTACCTCAATCATAAAGGGATTAGCAACGCCAGCATTGGCTTCTGGATGGCGGTTCTGGTTAGTGCTGGTATCCTTGGGCAATGGCCAATTGGTCGTCTGGCAGATAAATTTGGTCGCTTGCTGGTACTGCGCGTTCAGGTATTTGTCGTCATTCTCGGTAGTATTGCGATGTTAAGTCAGGCGGCAATGGCACCTGCGTTGTTCATCCTCGGTGCAGCCGGTTTTACGCTCTATCCGGTGGCGATGGCCTGGGCTTGCGAAAAAGTTGAACATCATCAGCTGGTGGCAATGAATCAGGCGTTATTGCTAAGTTATACCGTTGGTAGTCTGCTTGGCCCGTCTTTTACTGCCATGTTAATGCAGAATTTCTCTGATAATCTGCTGTTTATCATGATCGCCAGTGTGTCGTTTATTTATTTACTCATGCTGCTTCGTAACGCCGGTCATACACCAAAACCCGTTGCTCACGTGTAAATGAATGAGTGCAGAGTGTGAACTGGCTGTTTCGCACTCTGTTTTTTGTTTCCTCTGTACAACTATCTTTTAGCAAATTTTATTCGTAAAAAAATAAAGTGTGCAGCAGGTTATAATTTTGCATTCCGCTATTTCCGCACGTCTTGTTTGCCGCGCATAATTCCTCGTTTTCTAAATATCCATTAAATATTGGCGAAGGATCGATCTATGGCTGGGAACGTTCAGGAAAAACAGTTGCGATGGTACAACATTGCTTTGATGTCATTTATTACCGTTTGGGGCTTTGGCAACGTTGTAAATAACTATGCCAACCAGGGACTGGTGGTTGTTTTTTCATGGGTATTTATTTTTGCGCTCTATTTCACACCTTATGCCCTGATTGTCGGCCAGTTAGGTTCGACCTTTAAAGACGGGAGAGGGGGCGTTAGTACCTGGATTAAACATACCATGGGGCCAGGGCTGGCTTACCTTGCAGCATGGACCTACTGGGTGGTGCATATTCCTTATTTGGCACAAAAACCGCAGGCAATACTGATCGCGCTCGGCTGGGCGATGAAAGGCGATGGTTCGTTAATCAAAGAATATTCGGTCGTAGCGTTACAGGGGTTAACGCTGGTGCTGTTCGTCTTCTTTATGTGGGTTGCCTCCCGTGGCATGAAGTCACTGAAAATTGTTGGTTCTGTGGCAGGGATTGCAATGTTTGTCATGTCGCTCCTTTATGTGGCGATGGCGGTAACCGCGCCTGCGATTACTGAAGTGCATATTGCGACTACTAACATTACCTGGGAAACATTCATACCACATATCGATTTCACCTACATTACCACCATTTCAATGCTGGTTTTTGCGGTTGGTGGTGCTGAGAAGATTTCTCCTTACGTTAACCAAACACGCAACCCAGGAAAAGAATTTCCAAAAGGGATGTTGTGTCTGGCGGGCATGGTAGCAGTATGTGCGATTCTCGGCTCACTGGCGATGGGGATGATGTTTGACTCGCGCAATATTCCCGATGATTTGATGACTAACGGTCAGTATTACGCCTTCCAGAAGCTGGGGGAGTATTACAATATGGGTAATACCTTAATGGTGATTTATGCCATTGCGAACACTCTGGGGCAAGTTGCCGCACTGGTATTTTCGATTGATGCACCGCTTAAAGTGTTATTAGGCGATGCCGACAGCAAATATATTCCTGCCAGTTTATGTCGTACCAACGCTTCCGGTACACCCGTGAATGGCTATTTTCTGACTCTGGTGCTGGTGGCGATCCTGATTATGCTCCCGACTCTCGGCATCGGCGATATGAACAATCTCTATAAATGGCTGTTAAATCTTAACTCGGTAGTGATGCCACTGCGTTATTTGTGGGTATTTGTTGCGTTTATTGCTGTTGTTCGCCTGGCGCAGAAATATAAACCAGAGTATGTCTTTATTCGTAATAAGCCGATGGCAATGACCGTCGGGATATGGTGTTTTGCCTTTACCGCGTTTGCCTGCCTGACAGGAATCTTCCCGAAAATGGGGTGATGCTGCCAACT
>NZ_PZKQ01000063.1:0-39362 GCF_003046645.1 Escherichia sp. MOD1-EC6475
AAGTTGGCAGCATCACCCGCCGCCGCTTCCTCAATTAGACTTTTGTCATCGTCAGTTAAACGCAGATCGATACGCTGCTTTTTAACAGCAGACATGTAAACTCTCCTGCTACTTATAAATATGTACGGAATTCTACCGTACATTAAGCATATCCTGGATTGTTTAATCTTTCTACAACCATTTCGACAAACACAAAAAAACCCGATGGCGGTTCAGCTCATCGGGCATTTTCATTTATCTATCTGTTACTTCGCATCGGTCGCCGTGCCGTTGGCGTGCCAGTCAAACACGCCGAACTCAAAGCCTTTCAGATCGCCTTTCTCATCCCAGGTCAGCGGTCCCATCACCGTATCAACCGAGTTCGCTTTCAGGTATTTGGCGATCTCCGCCGGATCGTCAGACTGATTCAGCCCGGCCTGCAAAGATTGCAGCGCCGCGTAGGTGGTCCAGACGAATGCGCCGCTTGGATCCTGTTTTTTCGCTTTGATCGCATCAACAATCGGTTTGTTCGCCGGAACCTGATCATAGTTCTTCGGCTTGGTCACCAGCAGTCCTTCCGCTGACTCGCCCGCGATATTAGACAGCGAAACGTTAGCCACACCTTCCGGCCCCATAAACTGAGTTTTCAGCCCCGCCGCGCGCGCCTGACGCAGGATCTGCCCCATTTCCGGGTGATAACCGCCGTAGTAAACGAAGTCAATATTCTCTTTCTTCAGGCGTGCCACCAGGGTAGAGAAATCTTTTTCCCCGGCGGTGATGCCATCAAAGAACACCACGTTAGCATTGCCTTTCTTCAGGCCGTCCTGCACCGCACGCGCCAGACCTTCGCCGTACTGTTGTTTGTCGTGGACGATAGCAATACGCTGCGGTTTCACTTTCTCAAGAATATATTTTGCCGCCGTCGGCCCCTGGTCGGAATCCAGACCGGTGGTGCGCATAATCAAGTTATAGCCACGGGCAGTCAGCTCTGGCGCGGTTGCCGCTGGGGTGATCATTAAAATGCCTTCGTCTTCATAAATGTCAGACGCTGGCTGCGTTGATGAAGAACAGAGGTGACCAATGACATATTTAATGCCGTCGTTAACCACTTTGTTTGCCACCGCAACCGCTTGTTTCGGGTCACAGGCATCGTCATATTTTACGATTTGCAGTTTGTTGCCTTTAACGCCGCCTTTGGCGTTGATATCCGCAACCGCCTGTTCTGCGCCAGTAAACTCCTGGTCACCGTACTGCGCCACCGGGCCAGACATTGCGCCCACGACCGCGACTTTAATATCTTCTGCCAGAGCCATATTGCTGAATGCCAGCGCGATACATCCTGCCAGTAACGCTTTACCCTTTATATTCATCCTGAGAATCCCCATTCTTCTGGTTATTACGTGTGTTGTGATGTTGTTGTTCAGCACTTTATTTCGTTTTATGCATGACTACCCGTGCTTTAGCAGCATACTCTGCTAAAACATACCCCATTTTTATGATATTGGAATAGATATTTTGACAGTTTATTAACAAACTGCGCGTGGGTTGGCTTTTGCCAGAAGGGAAAATTGATTATTGCAGAGGCCAAAAAACAAAAACCCCGGACTCTCATCCAGGGTTCTCTGCTTAACAGCGGAAATTACGCTTCAATAGCGGCGCGAAGTTTTTTCATCGCATTCTTTTCAAGCTGACGCACACGTTCAGCGGAAACACCGTAACGGTCGGCCAGTTCCTGCAACGTAGATTTGTTGTCTTCGTCCAGCCAGCGCGCGCGGATGATGTCCTGGCTACGTTCGTCCAGACCCTGCATCGCATCGGTCAGTCGGTTTGCCGCCTGCTCTTCCCAGTTATCGTCTTCAATGCCGTCGGCAAAGTTAGATGATTTATCCTGCAAATAAAGCACCGGAGCCATCGGCTGGCTGTCGGAATCGTCGTCGGAAGACATGTCAAAAGTCATGTCCTGTGCCGCCATACGCGATTCCATCTCACGGACGTCTTTGCTGGTTACGCCCAGTTCGCGAGCCACCATTTCGACTTCATCCTGGTTAAACCAGCCCAGACGCTGCTTGGTTTTACGCAGGTTAAAGAACAGCTTGCGCTGCGCTTTGGTGGTCGCAACTTTGACGATACGCCAGTTACGCAAAACGTATTCGTGGATCTCTGCTTTGATCCAGTGAACGGCGAAGGAGACCAGGCGCACACCCACTTCCGGGTTGAAACGGCGCACTGCTTTCATCAGGCCGATGTTACCTTCCTGAATCAAATCCGCCTGTGGCAGGCCATAGCCCGCATAATTACGAGCAATATGAACAACAAACCGCAGGTGAGACAGGATCAGCGTTTTAGCTGCTTCCAGATCGCCATGGTAATGCAGCTTTTCAGCCAGCGCCCGCTCCTCGTCAGCCGACAACATCGGCCACGCGTTAGCTGCCCGGATGTAAGAATCCAGGTTGCCAACAGGGGCTAAAGCTAAACTTTGCATTTTGTCAGTCATTCAAATCCTCTCAATCGATATCTTCTGGCGCTTCAGTGGTAGCAACAACTGTGCCAGAGCTTAAGAGCAACGAGATTATCATTCACAGTTTTATCAGACCGTGATTTTATCCACAAGTTCAATGCTGGCTTGTGAATAAATTACGCACAAAATGTGACATAGAGATGAAATACCGGGAAGAGACAACGGGGTCTCTTTCCCTGCTACGGAACCCATTGCAGGGAAAGAGTATAACACGCTTTTATTATTCCGGCGTAAAGTGCCGTAAATGTTGTACCGTGGCAAGCCATGCTGCCACCCAGCCAATCATCGAACACACCAGCAGCAACAACAAGCATTCATCGAACGATAAACCATTGATATCAAACTTCGTTCCAAATACCTGCGCCACTTCCGCAACTGCCGATGACAAACGCAGCACCAGAATTTCGGACAAAATTAATGACAGCAATGCGCCAGAAAATCCCAGCAGCGCGCCTCCGTACAGGAACGGACGGAGGATGAAACCATCCGTCGCACCAATCAGTTTCTGCACGTTGATGGAGTCACGACGGGCAAATATGCTCAGACGCACGCTGTTGCCGATAACCAGGAACACCGCCGCCACCATCAGCACGCCAATCATCGCCGAAACGCGCCCTACCAGCCCTGTCAGTGCGGTCAGACGGGCAAACCAGCTATCGTCCATTCGTACTTCATCGATGCCGTTAATTTGCGTGATGCGATCACGCAACGTATTCAGCGACTCCGTACCCTGGAAATCGAGTTTTGGGATCACCACCGCCACTGCCGGAAGCGGGTTTTCCTCCAGCATGTCCAGCGCGCCGCCAAAACCAGACCAGTTACGGAACTCGCCCAACGCGTCTTCGCGAGAAAGATAGTTCACTTTCTCCACGCCCTGTTCGGCCTGTAGCTGTGCCACCACGCCCGCAGCGGCGTCATCGTCCAGCGTTTTTTGCAGATAAACGGTAATTTGCGGTGACGGATAATACTGCGTCGCCGCCTGGTTAACGTTTTTGTACACCATATAGCAGACGCTTGGCAGCGTCAGGGAGATGGCAATGACCATCACCGTTAAAAACGTGGCGAACGGTTTACTTTTGAGATCCTGCAAAGCGCCGTGGAACGCATAACGCACCTGTTCGTTGAAAACGTTGGTTTTGCGATTTACCGGTTTTGGCGAGGATTTCGCGCGTTTCTGCGCATTACGACCACCGTCGCCAGAACCGCCGACCGATTTACGGAAGCGATCCAGACGTCCGCCAAACTGCCGGATATGATTGATTGCATCGCGCTTATTCATGGCCCACGCCTCCATGCAAGTGACCATCGCTCAGGGTGAGCATACGATAGGAACGCCGCGAAATCAGGTTGATGTCGTGCGTTGCCATCAATACCGTTACCCCAACGCGGTTAAACTCTTCAAACAGACGTAAAATTCCTTCCGACAGCGCGTCGTCAAGGTTACCGGTCGGTTCGTCCGCCAGCAGTACCGCAGGTTTGTTAACCACCGCGCGGGCAATGCCAACGCGTTGTTGTTCACCGCCAGAAAGCTGAATCGGAAAGTTCTTCGCTTTGTCCAGTAGCCCGACTTTATCCAGCGCCGCCGATACACGACGACGAATATCGTCACCGCTGGCACCGGCGATAATCAACGGGATCGCCACATTATCGTAGACAGTACGATCCATCAGTAGATGGTGATCCTGGAAAATCATGCCAATCTGGCGGCGCAGAAACGGAACTTCACGGTTTTTCAGACGCGTGATGTCATGGCCGCTAAACCAGATTTTCCCGGCGCTGGGCCGCTCAATCCCACAGATCAGCTTCAGGAGGGTACTTTTCCCTGCACCGGAATGACCGGTCAGAAACGCCATCTCACCCGGCTGCATATGGAACGTAACGCCCTGCAGCGCCTGTCTCCCACCGAGATAAGCCTTGCTGACATGTTCAAAGCGAATCATTGTTAATCCTCTCGGGCAAAAAGTGCCTCTATAAAGTCGTCCGCCTTAAACGGACGCAAATCCTCAATACGCTCGCCGACACCAATATAGCGAATAGGAATACCAAACTGGTCAGCCACCGAGAAAATTACTCCGCCTTTCGCCGTGCCGTCCAGTTTCGTTAACGTGATGCCGGTTAAGCCGACTGCTTCATGGAACAGTTTGGCCTGGCTTACCGCATTCTGCCCGGTGCTGGCATCGATAGTCAGCATAACTTCATGCGGAGCTTCAACGTCGAGTTTCTTCATCACACGGACGATTTTCTTCAGCTCTTCCATCAGGTGCGATTTGTTCTGCAAGCGTCCGGCGGTATCGGCAATCAGGACATCAACATTACGCGCCTTAGCGGCCTGAATGGCGTCGAAGATAACTGAGGCGGAGTCCGCGCCGGTATGCTGGGCAATCACCGGAATATTGTTGCGCTGCCCCCAGACCTGAAGCTGCTCAACTGCTGCCGCACGGAAAGTATCACCTGCCGCCAGCATCACCGATTTACCTTGTTGTTCAAACTGACGCGCCAGCTTACCGATAGTCGTGGTTTTACCCACGCCATTGACGCCTACCATCAGGATTACGAACGGTGTTTTGCCTTCGACGTTCAGCGGTTCATCGACCTTCGCCAGAATATCACCCATCTCTTCTTTCAGCAGACCGTAGAGCGCCTCAGCATCGCGAAGCTGTTTGCGGGTCGCGCCTTCAGTCAGATTGGTGATGATTTTGCGCGTGGTTTCCACGCCCACATCGGCGATGAGCAATTGCTCTTCCAGCTCTTCAAACAGATCATCGTCGATTTTTTTACCACGGAACAGGCTGATAAATCCGGAACCGAGGTTTTCTTTGGTTTTCAGCAGGCTGCGTTTCAGGCGCGCGAAGAAACCTTCTTTGGTTGGTTTTTCCTGCTCCTGGGCTACCTCTTCCACCGGCTGATCTTCTTCTGCCGGAGGAACGACCATCACCGCCTCTTCTGCCGCTTCAGCGGCCAGCGCCTGTGCTTCCAGCTCTTCGTCGGTGATTTCTTCTTTCGCTGCTTGTTCTTCCGCCGCTTCGACAATCTCCACGGTTTCCGCTTCGGCCTGCCACTCTTCTGGCGAAATTTCTTCGACTTTAACGTCTTCCGGCAGCGGCAGCTCTTCACGCTCGATAGCCACTGGCTCTGGCGTGACTTCAGGTTCAACTACCGGCGCTGGCGTTTCTTCAACTATCGGTTCCGGTTCTGCAATAACTTCCGGCTCGACAACCTCTTCAGGTTGCGCTTTTTCACTTTCAACAACCTGTTCAGTGACTTCCACAACGTCGGCAGCAAAAGTTTCCGCCTCAGCTTCAGTATGCGCCTTCGGCTGTTCTTCAACGGGTTGTTCAGCAACTTTCTCAGGCTCTTGCGCCTGGGCGGTTTCTTCTACAACCGGTTGTTCGTTTTGGGTTTCTGTCTCTTTTTCCGGGGTCTGCTCTTTTTGACCAAAGCCCAGCCAGGAAAAAAAGCCACGTTTTTTTTCTTTCGCCATCTGCGACTACACTCCTCGCTGTTGCTTCATGGCACAGCGTTAACGCTATGTACATAGCAGCTAAAAAAATGATGAAATAGTCTACCACTTAACTTAATCCACATCACCGCCTGCAAGTATGTGTTATCTGGCGGATTGAGCAATTTACCATGAAAAAACCGAATCATTCCGGCAGCGGTCAAATCCGCATTATTGGCGGGCAGTGGCGAGGCCGTAAACTCCCGGTTCCTGATAGCCCAGGTCTACGCCCTACCACCGATCGCGTGCGCGAAACGCTGTTTAACTGGCTGGCGCCGGTCATTGTTGATGCGCAATGCCTGGATTGCTTCGCAGGTAGCGGTGCGCTGGGGCTGGAAGCCTTGTCACGCTACGCTGCGGAGGCTACGTTGGTTGAGATGGATCGCGCGGTATCTCAGCAGTTAATCAAGAATCTGGCGACGCTGAAAGCGGGCAATGCGCGAGTCGTGAACACCAATGCGATGTCTTTTCTAATGCAAAAAGGAACGCCGCATAATATTGTGTTTGTTGACCCTCCGTTCCGCCGTGGCTTGTTAGAAGAAACCATTAATTTACTGGAAAACAACGGCTGGCTGGCTGATGAAGCCTGGGTATATGTTGAAAGTGAAGTAGAAAATGGCCTGCCCGCCGTTCCTGCCAACTGGTCGTTATATCGCGAAAAAGTGGCTGGTCAGGTCGCTTATCGGCTGTATCAGCGTGAAACACAAGGAGAAAGTGATGCTGATTAATATCGGACGTTTGTTAATGCTCTGCGTTTGGGGGTTTTTGATCCTCAATCTTTTTCAACCCTTCCCACGCCCGCTGAATATTTTCGTTAACGTGGCGCTGATTTTTACCGTGCTGATGCATGGTATGCAACTGGCGCTGTTAAAATCGACCTTGCCGAAAGATGGCCCGCAGATGACCACTGCCGAAAAGGTGCGGATTTTCCTTTTCGGCGTGTTTGAACTGCTGATCTGGCAGAAGAAATTTAAAGTTAAAAAATAAGCTTATTTGTCGCCAACAAAGCTGACAAAGCGCGTTCCTTTATAGCTCAGCGTACCTTGATCGCCCACTGTCAGGGCATGGTACTGCTGGGCGTCGAGGCGGAACGTCTGCTCCAGTCCACCGCTTTGTGGTTTGAAGCTCGCCTCATAGCGCATACTGGTGCCCGCCGGAGTCACTTCCTGCTGGCGCGAACGACGATCGTTAATCGGTTTTTCCCGCTTGTTACTCACCACCACCAGCTTTTGCTGGAGCGGCGCCATATCATTATCAGCTTTTTCCCGCCGTTGTTGCATAAAAAGAAACGATGCGGCGACGATAATTAAGCCAATGATAACAATAAAGAAAAGAGGTGGTTTGCTCATCTTTATCCCTCATCGGAAAATGCGGAAATAAGCATACCCTGCCAGTTATGGTGTTGTCATCCGTCCACCGTCGCCACTAAACTGATTAGCAAGACCGTAGGCATTCCGCTTACGAAAAAATAACGAATTCAAGGAACTAAGATGCTTTGGTCGTTTATCGCTGTCTGTCTTTCCGCATGGTTATCTGTGGATGCATCGTACCGTGGGCCAACCTGGCAACGCTGGGTATTTAAACCGTTAACCCTTCTTCTCCTGCTGTTGCTGGCCTGGCAAGCGCCAATGTTCGATGCCATTAGCTATCTGGTGCTGGCGGGGCTGTGTGCCTCACTGCTGGGCGATGCGTTAACCCTGTTACCACGCCAGCGTCTGATGTACGCCATCGGTGCGTTTTTCCTCTCACACTTGCTGTACACCATCTATTTCGCCGGCCAGATGACGCTCTCCTTTTTCTGGCCGTTGCCGCTGGTACTGCTGGTTCTGGGCGCGCTGTTACTGGCCATTATCTGGACGCGTCTCGAAGAGTTCCGTTGGCCTGTCTGTACTTTTATCGGTATGACGCTGGTGATGGTGTGGCTGGCAGGTGAACTGTGGTTCTTCCGCCCGACTGCTCCGGCACTCTCTGCCTTTATGGGCGCTGCACTGCTGTTTATCAGTAACTTTGTCTGGCTGGGTAGCCACTATCGCCGACGCTTCCGTGCGGATAACGCCATTGCTGCGGCTTGCTACTTTGCAGGACACTTCCTCATCGTCCGCTCGCTGTATCTCTGATAAAACTTGACTCTGGAGTCGACTCCAGAGTGTATCCTTCGGTTAATGAGAAAAAACTTAACCGGAGGATGCCATGTCGACTCCCGACAATCACGGCAAAAAAGCCCCTCAATTTGCCGCGTTCAAACCGCTAACCACGGCACAGAACGCCAACGACTGTTGCTGCGACGGTGCATGTTCCAGCACGCCAACACTCTCTGAAAACGTCTCCGGCACCCGGTATAGCTGGAAAGTCAGCGGCATGGACTGCGCCGCCTGTGCGCGCAAGGTAGAAAATGCCGTGCGTCAGCTTGCAGGCGTGAATCAGGTACAGGTGTTGTTCGCTACCGAAAAACTGGTGGTGGATGCCGACAATGACATCCGTGCGCAAATTGAATCGGCGGTGCAAAAAGCAGGCTATTCCCTGCGCGATGAACAGGCCGCCGACGAACCGCAAGCATCACGCCTGAAAGAGAATCTGCCGCTGATTACGCTTATTGTGATGATGGCAATCAGTTGGGGGCTGGAGCAATTTAATCATCCGTTCGGGCAACTGGCGTTTATCGCGACCACGCTGATTGGTCTGTACCCGATTGCTCGCCAGGCATTACGGCTGATCAAGTCCGGCAGTTATTTTGCCATTGAAACGTTAATGAGCGTAGCCGCCATTGGCGCGCTGTTTATTGGCGCAACGGCGGAAGCTGCGATGGTGTTATTGCTGTTTCTGATCGGTGAACGACTGGAAGGATGGGCCGCCAGCCGCGCACGTCAGGGCGTCAGCGCGTTAATGGCGCTGAAACCGGAAACCGCCACGCGCCTGCGTAACGGTGAGCGGGAAGAGGTGGCGATTAACAGCCTGCGGCCTGGCGATGTGATTGAAGTTGCGGCGGGTGGACGTTTGCCTGCTGACGGTAAACTGCTCTCGCCGTTTGCCAGTTTTGATGAAAGCGCCCTGACCGGCGAATCCATCCCTGTGGAACGCGCGACGGGCGATAAAGTCCCGGCAGGCGCCACCAGCGTTGACCGTCTGGTGACGCTGGAAGTGTTGTCAGAACCGGGTGCCAGCGCCATTGATCGTATTCTGAAACTGATTGAAGAGGCCGAAGAGCGCCGCGCACCGATTGAGCGTTTTATTGACCGTTTCAGCCGTATCTACACGCCGGCAATTATGGCCGTCGCCCTGCTGGTGACGCTGGTGCCACCGCTGCTATTTGCCGCAAGCTGGCAGGAGTGGATTTATAAAGGGCTGACGCTGCTGCTGATTGGTTGCCCGTGTGCTTTAGTTATCTCCACGCCTGCGGCGATTACCTCCGGACTGGCGGCGGCGGCACGTCGTGGAGCGTTAATTAAAGGCGGCGCGGCGCTGGAACAGCTAGGTCGTGTCACCCAGGTGGCGTTTGATAAAACCGGAACGCTGACCGTCGGGAAACCACGCGTTACCGCGATTCATCCGGCAACAGGTATTAGCGAATCTGAACTGCTGGCGCTGGCGGCGGCAGTAGAACAAGGTGCAACACATCCGCTGGCACAAGCCATCGTTCGTGAAGCGCAGGTTGCTGCACTCGCCATACCTGCCGCAGAGTCACAGCGGGCGCTGGTCGGCTCTGGCATTGAAGCGCAGGTCAACGGAGAGCGGGTGCTGATATGCGCTGCCGGGAAACATCCTGCCGATGCATTTACTGGTTTGATTAATGAACTGGAAAGCGCCGGGCAAACGGTAGTGCTGGTAGTCCGTAACGATGAAGTGCTTGGTGTCATTGCGTTGCAGGATACCCTGCGCGCCGATGCCGCCACTGCCATCAGTGAACTGAACACCCTGGGCGTCAAAGGGGTGATCCTCACCGGCGATAATCCGCGTGCAGCGGCAGCCATTGCCGGTGAACTGGGGCTGGAATTTAAAGCAGGATTATTGCCGGAAGATAAAGTCAAAGCGGTGACCGAGCTGAACCAACGTGCGCCGCTGGCGATGGTCGGCGACGGCATTAACGACGCGCCAGCAATGAAAGCTGCCGCCATTGGGATTGCTATGGGCAGCGGCACAGACGTGGCGCTGGAAACCGCCGACGCAGCATTAACGCATAACCACCTGTGCGGTCTGGTACAAATGATTGAGCTGGCACGCGCGACTCACGCTAATATCCGCCAGAACATCACCATTGCGTTGGGGCTGAAAGGGATCTTCCTCGTCACCACGCTGTTAGATATGACCGGCCTGTGGCTGGCGGTGCTGGCAGATACAGGTGCGACGGTGCTGGTGACGGCGAATGCGTTAAGGCTGTTGCGCAGGAAGTAACGGTGTTGCCTGATAGCCTCTGGCTATCAGGCTTAGTGCTGGGCCGGGAACGGTGGCATGGTCAGGAAAGCGTAATATAGCGCCAACATCAGAATGATGGAGATAACACTGAATGTAACAACCAGGCGGGATGCTAATGATGGTCTTTTGAACATCATCCACAGTGCATAAGCAAACCCGACACCGTTAAGTAAAGGTAAAAAAATCATTAGCCAGAGCCAACCCCAGCCAAATAACCCCAGCCATCCCACCGCAACGATAAAAACAGGAAGCAGCCAATTGGGGGTGAATATCGCGAGTAATCCCAGCAATGCCAGACAAACTGGAATTAAATAAGCCATTTTTGCATTCCATAACGCTGGCAATCATTGCCCTTAACGTGCCCACATGCCGGATGCGGCGTGAACGCCTTATCCGCCTACAAGCCGATCACTACATTGAGCGCGTTCGATGCAAAAAAGGTTACAGACCGTATCAACGTAGGCCTGATAAGACGCGCCAGCGTCGCATCAGGCTGAAAAGCCCCATCAACCACCTTTACGAATCAAATAACGATAAGGCAGTCCATCCGTCTCTTTGGCGACCAGTTCGTGTTCCATAAAGGTACAAAACCCAGGAATATCGCGGGTCGTTGCCGGATCATCAGCAATAATCAGCAACGTTTCGCCAGGCTGCATATTGCGCACGGTTTTGCGCACCATCATCACCGGTTCCGGGCAGCGCAGGCCAAGAGCGTCAAGAGTGTGGTCAGGGCTGGAAAAGAGATCGGTCATTTTCTTCTCACCATATAAAAAAACGGCGCTAGTTTACGCTCTGTACGTCCGTTAGCAAACAAGGTTAACGATTGCGTGAAAATTAACCATTGCATTGTCAACATAAAGCAGTATCATGCGGCGGCTCGAAAAAAGGGTAAGCACGTTACTATCTCACTATAAAATAGCGTGTCGTACGTATTGGGTTCCCTCACCCCAATGGCTAATCAAAAAGGTACAATATGAACGCTTTCTCACAAACGCAACGCTATAAAGCGTTATTCTGGTTATCGTTATTTCACCTGCTGGTGATCACCTCCAGTAACTATCTGGTACAGCTTCCAGTCTCCATTTTTGGTTTTCATACCACCTGGGGCGCGTTTAGCTTTCCGTTTATTTTTCTTGCTACCGACCTGACCGTGCGTATTTTTGGCGCGCCGCTGGCTCGTCGCATCATCTTTGCGGTAATGATCCCCGCGTTGCTGATCTCCTACGTCATCTCATCACTGTTTTATATGGGTTCATGGCAGGGATTCGGCGCTCTCGCCCACTTCAACCTGTTTGTCGCCCGTATCGCTACCGCCAGCTTTATGGCCTACGCGCTGGGGCAGATCCTCGACGTGCACGTCTTTAACCGCTTGCGTCAGAGTCGTCGCTGGTGGCTGGCTCCGACGGCTTCCACACTGTTTGGTAACGTCAGCGATACGCTGGCCTTCTTCTTCATTGCATTCTGGCGCAGCCCGGATGCCTTTATGGCCGAGCACTGGATGGAAATCGCGCTGGTTGATTACTGTTTCAAAGTGTTAATCAGCATCGTTTTCTTCCTGCCAATGTATGGCGTATTACTCAATATGCTATTGAAAAGACTGGCAGATAAATCCGAAATCAACGCTTTGCAGGCGAGTTAAAGGTTCGTTATCAGAGTTGTGATAAGATGGACGAATGAGCCGTTATGGCCGTTTATCGAAAGGAAGAAGTCAATGCGCAATCTGGTTAAATATGTCGGAATTGGCCTGCTGGTTATGGGGCTTGCGGCCTGTGATGATAAAGACACTAACGCTACGGCGCAGGGTTCGGTCGCAGAAAGTAACGCTACCGTGAATCCCGTCAACCTGCTTGATGGCAAGCTAAGTTTCTCGCTGCCAGCGGATATGACCGACCAGAGCGGTAAGCTGGGAACGCAGGCCAATAACATGCACGTCTGGTCCGACGCCACCGGGCAGAAAGCAGTCATCGTCATCATGGGCGACGACCCGAAAGAAGATCTGGCTGTGCTGGCGAAACGTCTGGAAGATCAGCAACGTAGCCGCGATCCGCAACTGCAAGTGGTGACCAACAAATCTATTGAGCTGAAAGGTCACAAAATGCAGCAGTTAGACAGCATTATCTCCGCGAAAGGCCAGACGGCGTACTCTTCCGTCATTCTGGGTAACGTGGGTAATCAACTGCTGACCATGCAAATCACGCTGCCTGCTGACGATCAGCAAAAAGCGCAAACCACCGCAGAAAACATCATTAATACGCTGGTTATTCAGTAAGTTTTAAGATGATAAGACGGTCTCCGGTACTTCCACCGGAGGCCGTTTTTTTAATCGCCACGTCAGCAATAACGCGATTGCTACCAGCCCCGCCGCTGCCAGATAAATCACCGGCACTCCAGCCCAGCTCATCACCAGCCCAGCCAGTGGTCCGGTCACGCCCAGCGATAAATCCATAAACACAGTGTATGTTGCCAGCGCCGCCCCCTGATTCTGCTGCGGAACTGCTTTTACGGCCACCACGCCCAGTGCCGGAAACACCAGCGAAAACCCAGCGCCAGCCAGCAAGACGCCGATTTTCGCCATCCACGGTACGGTGGCTACGCCAACCAATAGCAGGCCGATTATCTCAACGCTAAAGCAGATCATCGCCACGTTTAAGCCGCCGATACGATTAATGCCGTTAGGGAATAACAGTCGCGTACCGACAAACGCACAGCTAAACAGCGTCAGCGCGAAAGCCGCACCGTCCCAGCCCTTAGCATCATAAAACAGTGTGATAAAGGTGGCGATGACGCCAAACCCGGCGGAAGCCAGTGCCAGCACCATACCGTACAGCCAGACGCGCCCAAGCACCGCGCGAAACGGCAGTGGCTTGCCTTTGCTGGCTTTCACCGACGGACGCGGGAGCGCCAGCAGAATCGCCACCAGCGCCACACCCATAATGATTAATGCCAGCGTCTGCAACCCGCCCCAGTGATAAAACAGCACGCCCAACGGCGCGCCCATCGCCATCGCCCCGTAAGTGACAATGCCGTTCCACGAAATCACCCGCCCGATATGCAGTGAGCCAACCACACCAACGCCCCACAGTGTCGATCCGGTTCCAGCAAAACTTTGCCCAATGCCAAGAATCACGCGCCCCAGGCACAGTAATAACAGGCTGATGACGGGCAGACTGGCGGTTAATCCTGCGGTCAGATAGCCCAGCCCGCTCAAAAAACAGCCGCACAAACCGAAGACGACTATCTTTTTTGGCCCCAGCAAATCGGCGTAACGCCCGGCATGTGGGCGACTCAGCAAGGTGGCGAAATATTGCAGGCTGATAACCAGCCCCGCCCAGAAGGCACTATATCCCATCACATCATGGACATAGCCCGGCAATACGGCGAGCGGCAACCCGATGGTGAGGTAGCTGGCGAAGTTAAACATGACAATGGAGACAATGCGCAGATTAAGGCGCAATCCATTTAGCGCGGGTTCGGGCATGGGGATCACCACATTTTTACAACAGTGTTTCATTTTTACCACGGGCTGGCGTGGAAATCAGCAGTAAGAATCAGAATATTGCTGGCGTGACTCCCGCTACACTTAATACAAAAAGTCACAAGGAAGCCCCAATGGAAACCCCTCAACCAGATAAAACAGGAATGCATATTCTGCTCAAGTTGGCCTCGCTGGTGGTGATCCTCGCCGGCATTCACGCAGCGGCAGATATCATTGTGCAACTATTACTGGCGCTCTTTTTCGCTATCGTCCTCAATCCGCTGGTCACATGGTTTATTCGTCGGGGAGTACAACGCCCCATAGCCATTACCATTGTGGTGGTGGTGATGCTGATAGCACTTACTGCGCTGGTCGGCGTACTGGCGGCATCGTTTAACGAATTTATCTCTATGCTGCCGAAATTTAATAAGGAACTGACCCGTAAACTCTTTAAATTACAAGAGATGTTACCGTTTCTTAATCTGCATATGTCGCCAGAACGAATGCTCCAGCGGATGGATTCGGAAAAAGTTGTCGCCTTCACCACTGCGCTGATGACCGGGCTTTCCGGCGCAATGGCGAGCGTGCTTTTGCTGGTGATGACCGTAGTTTTTATGCTTTTTGAAGTGCGCCACGTGCCTTACAAAATGCGTTTTGCGTTGAATAATCCACAGATTCACATCGCCGGACTACACCGCGCCTTAAAAGGTGTTTCGCACTATCTTGCATTGAAGACGCTGCTCAGTTTATGGACAGGCGTCATCGTCTGGCTGGGGCTGGCGCTAATGGGCGTACAGTTTGCGCTGATGTGGGCGGTACTGGCATTTTTGCTCAACTACGTTCCCAATATTGGCGCGGTGATCTCCGCCGTGCCGCCAATGATTCAGGTGTTGCTGTTTAATGGCGTTTACGAATGTATTCTGGTTGGCGCACTGTTTTTAGTTGTCCATATGGTCATCGGCAATATTTTAGAGCCACGGATGATGGGGCATCGACTGGGGATGTCCACCATGGTGGTGTTTCTGTCGTTGTTGGTTTGGGGATGGTTACTCGGTCCGGTTGGTATGCTGCTTTCGGTGCCATTAACCAGCGTCTGTAAAATCTGGATGGAAACCACCAAAGGCGGCAGCAAACTAGCGATTTTACTGGGACCGGGACGACCGAAAAGTCGGTTACCGGGATGAGGCGACAAGTGATACGATACGCACTTTCCTTTTCCATTAAACGTTGGCCCTGATATGTATC
Source organism: Escherichia sp. MOD1-EC6475 (assembly GCF_003046645.1). Lineage (NCBI taxonomy): Bacteria > Pseudomonadati > Pseudomonadota > Gammaproteobacteria > Enterobacterales > Enterobacteriaceae > Escherichia > Escherichia sp. MOD1-EC6475. The sequence goes on from NZ_PZKQ01000063.1 coordinate 15,127, forward strand.
GGATAGTTCTGGGGAAAGTTTCGACCTTAAGCGCAGCTCCACTGCCACAGGCTTTACGCGAGCAAGCACCGCAAGGTCCACGACGCGAACGCTGGCTGGCGGGGCGTGCATTGCTTTCGCACACGCTTTCCCCGCTACCGGAGATCATCTATGGCGAACAAGGCAAACCAGCATTCGCGCCGGAAACGCCGCTATGGTTCAACTTAAGCCATAGCGGTGACGATATCGCCCTGCTGTTGAGCGATGAAGGCGAAGTCGGCTGCGATATCGAAGTGATTCGCCCGCGCGCCAACTGGCGCTGGCTGGCGAACGCCGTGTTCAGCCTCGGGGAACACGCTGAGATGGACGCCGTGCATCCCGATCAGCAACTGGAAATGTTCTGGCGCATCTGGACGCGCAAAGAAGCCATCGTTAAACAACGTGGCGGCAGCGCCTGGCAAATCGTCAGCGTAGACAGCACCTATCACTCCTCGCTGTCAGTCAGCCATTGTCAGCTAGAAAATTTAAGTCTGGCAATCTGCACCCCTACCCCCTTTACGCTCTCCGCCGACAGTGTGCAATGGATCGATTCAGTTAACTGATCCGCCCACCCGACTGCCCATCTATTGATCCAGAACAGGTAATCAGTATGACGAATACTTAAAATCGTCATACTTATTTCCGCCATCTATTTTAATCCATTGGGGTTACCATGCTCTCCACACTCCGCCGCACTCTATTTGCGCTGCTGGCTTGTGCGTCTTTTATCGTCCATGCCGCTGCACCAGATGAAATCACCACCGCCTGGCCGGTGAATGTCGGGCCACTAAACCCGCACCTTTACACGCCTAACCAGATGTTCGCCCAGAGCATGGTTTATGAACCGCTGGTGAAATATCAGGCAGACGGTTCGGTGATCCCGTGGCTGGCAAAAAGCTGGACTCATTCAGAAGATGGTAAAACCTGGACCTTCACCCTGCGTGATGACGTGAAATTCTCCAACGGTGAACCGTTCGATGCCGAGGCGGCGGCAGAAAACTTCCGCGTAGTGCTCGATAACCGTCAACGTCACGCCTGGCTGGAGCTGGCAAACCAGATTGTTGATGTTAAAGCACTCAGTAAAACGGAGCTGCAAATCACCCTGAAAAGCGCCTACTATCCTTTCCTGCAAGAACTGGCCCTGCCCCGTCCTTTCCGTTTTATCGCTCCCTCGCAGTTTAAAAACCATGAAACCATGAACGGAATTAAAGCGCCGATTGGCACCGGACCGTGGATTTTGCAGGAATCGAAACTGAATCAGTACGATGTCTTCGTCCGTAACGAAAACTACTGGGGCGAAAAGCCGGCGATTAAAAAGATCACCTTTAACGTGATCCCGGACCCGACTACCCGCGCGGTGGCGTTTGAAACTGGCGATATCGACCTGCTGTACGGAAACGAAGGGTTATTACCGCTCGATACCTTCGCCCGCTTTAGCCAGAACCCGGCTTACCACACCCAACTGTCACAGCCGATCGAAACCGTGATGCTGGCGCTCAATACCGCCAAAGCCCCCACCAACGAGCTGGCAGTACGTGAAGCTCTTAATTACGCGGTGAACAAAAAATCGCTGATTGATAACGCGTTGTATGGCACCCAGCAGGTCGCCGACACCCTGTTTGCCCCTTCTGTGCCCTACGCCAACCTCGGTCTGAAACCGCGCCAGTACGATCCGCAGAAAGCGAAAGAGTTGCTGGAAAAAGCCGGTTGGACGCTGCCTGCGGGCAAAGACATCCGCGAGAAAAATGGTCAGCCGCTGCGCATTGAACTGTCGTTCATCGGCACCGATGCGTTAAGCAAATCGATGGCGGAAATCATTCAGGCTGATATGCGCCAGATTGGCGCAGATGTCTCGCTGATTGGCGAAGAAGAGAGCAGTATCTATGCTCGTCAGCGCGACGGTCGTTTTGGCATGATTTTCCACCGCACCTGGGGCGCGCCATACGATCCCCACGCCTTCCTGAGTTCAATGCGCGTACCGTCACACGCTGACTTCCAGGCACAGCAAGGATTAGCCGACAAACCGCTGATTGATAAAGAGATCGGCGAAGTGCTGGCGACCCATGACGAAACGCAACGTCAGGCGCTGTATCGCGACATTCTGACCCGTCTGCATGACGAGGCGGTTTATCTGCCTATCAGTTACATCTCAATGATGGTGGTATCAAAACCGGAACTGGGCAACATCCCCTACGCGCCGATCGCCACCGAAATTCCGTTCGAACAGATTAAACCGGTGAAACCTTAATGTTGCGTTACGTATTACGCCGCTTTCTGCTGCTGATCCCGATGGTGCTCGCCGCCTCGGTGATCATTTTTCTGATGTTGCGCCTCGGCACCGGTGACCCGGCGCTCGACTATTTGCGTTTATCTAACCTGCCGCCGACGCCGGAGATGCTGGCCTCTACCCGCACCATGCTGGGACTGGATCAGCCGCTGTACGTCCAGTACGGCACCTGGTTGTGGAAGGCGCTGCATCTTGACTTTGGTATCTCATTCGCCAGCCAACGCCCGGTGCTGGACGATATGCTGAACTTCCTGCCCGCCACGCTGGAACTGGCGGGCGCGGCGCTGGTGTTAATTCTGCTCACTTCCGTACCTCTCGGTATCTGGGCGGCGCGCCATCGCGACCGTCTGCCGGATTTCGCCGTACGTTTCATCGCGTTTCTTGGCGTGTCGATGCCTAACTTCTGGCTGGCGTTTTTACTGGTGATGGCGTTTTCGGTGTATCTGCAATGGCTACCCGCGATGGGTTACGGCGGCTGGCAGCACATCATTCTGCCTGCGGTTTCCATTGCCTTTATGTCGCTGGCGATTAACGCGCGGCTGCTGCGCGCCAGTATGCTGGACGTCGCCGGTCAGCGTCACGTCACCTGGGCGCGGCTGCGCGGTTTGAACGACAAACAGACCGAACGCCGTCACATCCTGCGCAATGCCTCGCTGCCGATGATCACCGCCGTGGGGATGCACATCGGCGAACTGATCGGCGGGACGATGATTATCGAAAACATCTTTGCCTGGCCGGGCGTCGGGCGCTATGCGGTATCGGCGATTTTCAACCGTGACTATCCGGTGATTCAATGCTTTACGCTGATGATGGTGGTGGTTTTTGTGGTCTGTAATTTGATTGTTGATTTGCTCAACGCCGCGCTGGATCCGCGCATTCGTCGTCATGAAGGAGCGCACGCGTGAATTTTTTCCTCTCTTCCCGCTGGTCGGTACGCCTGGCGCTGATCATTATCGCCCTGCTGGCGCTGATTGCGCTCACCAGCCAGTGGTGGCTGCCGTATGACCCACAGGCGATTGATCTGCCGTCGCGCCTGCTCTCGCCGGATGCGCAGCACTGGCTGGGCACCGATCACTTAGGGCGTGATATTTTCTCGCGGCTGATGGCGGCGACCCGCGTGTCGCTCGGCTCGGTAATGGCCTGCCTGCTGCTGGTGCTGACATTAGGGCTGGTCATTGGCGGCAGCGCGGGGCTGATTGGCGGGCGTGTTGATCAGGCCACCATGCGCGTCGCAGATATGTTTATGACCTTCCCGACCTCGATTCTGTCGTTCTTTATGGTTGGCGTGCTCGGCACCGGGTTGACCAACGTCATTATCGCCATCGCCCTGTCACACTGGGCGTGGTACGCGCGTATGGTGCGCAGCCTTGTGATTTCGCTGCGCCAGCGCGAGTTTGTGCTGGCATCACGGCTTTCTGGCGCGGGCCATGTGCGGGTGTTTGTTGATCATCTGGCAGGCGCGGTGATCCCCTCGCTGCTGGTGCTGGCGACGCTGGATATCGGCCATATGATGCTGCACGTCGCGGGGATGTCCTTCCTCGGCCTCGGCGTGACCGCTCCGACCGCCGAATGGGGCGTGATGATTAACGACGCGCGTCAGTATATCTGGACTCAGCCGCTGCAAATGTTCTGGCCGGGGCTGGCGCTGTTTATCAGCGTGATGGCCTTTAACCTGGTGGGTGACGCACTGCGCGATCATCTGGATCCTCATCTGGTGACGGAGCACGCACACTAATGCCGCAACAGATTGAACTACGTAATATCGCGCTACAGGCCGCGCAGCCGCTGGTGCACGGCGTATCGTTAACCCTTAAACGCGGGCGTGTGCTGGCGTTAGTCGGCGGTAGCGGCAGCGGGAAATCACTGACCTGCGCCGCGACGCTGGGCATTCTGCCCGCTGGCGTTCGCCAGACGGCGGGGGAAATTTTAGCCGATGGCAAACCGGTTTCCCCCAGCGCGCTACGCGGTATCAAAATTGCCACCATCATGCAGAACCCGCGCAGCGCCTTTAATCCGCTGCACACCATGCACACCCACGCGCGGGAAACTTGCCTGGCGTTAGGGAAACCCGCCGACGATGCCACGCTTACCGCTGCATTAGAAGCCGTGGGGCTGGAAAACGCCGCGCGTGTGCTGAAGCTATACCCGTTCGAGATGAGTGGCGGCATGTTGCAGCGCATGATGATTGCGATGGCGGTGCTGTGTGAATCACCGTTTATCATCGCCGATGAACTGACCACCGACCTCGACGTGGTAGCACAGGCGCGCATCCTCGATCTGCTGGAAAGCATTATGCAAAAACAAGCGCCGGGAATGCTGCTGGTCACCCATGATATGGGCGTAGTGGCGCGTCTGGCGGATGACGTGGCGGTGATGTCGCACGGTAAGATTGTCGAGCAGGGCGATGTAGAAACGCTGTTTAACGCCCCCAAACATGCGGTGACGCGCAGCCTGGTTTCCGCTCATCTCGCCCTCTACGGTATGGAGCTGGCATCATGACTTTACTTAACGTCTCCGGCCTTTCCCATCACTATGCGCACGGTGGATTTAGCGGCAAACATCAACACCAGGCGGTGCTGAATGACGTTTCTCTGACCCTGAAAAGCGGTGAAACCGTCGCCCTGCTGGGGCGTAGCGGCTGCGGCAAAAGCACCCTCGCGCGGCTATTGGTAGGTTTAGAATCGCCCTCACAAGGGAATATTAGCTGGCGCGGCGAACCGCTGGCGAAACTGAATCGTGCTCAACGTAAAGCGTTCCGCCGCGATATTCAGATGGTGTTTCAGGACTCCATCAGCGCCGTGAATCCGCGCAAAACCGTGAGCGAGATCCTGCGTGAACCGATGCGCCACCTGCTATCGCTGAAAAAAGCCGAACAATTGGCGCGCGCCAGTGAAATGCTGAAGGCGGTCGATCTCGATGACAGCGTGCTCGACAAACGCCCACCGCAGTTAAGCGGCGGCCAGCTCCAGCGCGTCTGCCTGGCACGCGCGCTGGCGGTCGAACCGAAACTGCTGATTCTGGATGAAGCCGTTTCTAACCTTGATCTCGTGTTACAGGCGGGCGTCATTCGTCTACTGAAAAAGCTGCAACAGCAATTTGGCACCGCCTGCCTGTTCATCACCCACGACTTACGCCTGGTGGAACGCTTTTGCCAGCGGGTGATGGTGATGGACAACGGGCAAATTGTTGAAACCCAGGCGGTGGGAGAGAAATTAACTTTTTCCTCTGACGCCGGACGTGTGCTACAAAACGCGGTATTACCCGCTTTCCCCGTGCGCCGTCGCGCCACAGAAAAGGTTTAATGCAAATGCAACGAGTCACCATCACGCTTGATGACGATTTACTGGAGACGCTGGACAGCCTGAGCCAGCGTCGTGGCTATAACAACCGTTCCGAAGCTATCCGCGATATTCTGCGTAGCGCCCTGGCGCAGGAGGCTACTCAACAGCACGGCACACAAGGCTTCGCGGTGCTGTCGTATGTGTATGAACACGAAAAACGCGACTTAGCCAGCCGTATTGTCTCTACGCAGCATCATCACCACGATCTCTCCGTCGCCACGCTGCATGTCCATATCAACCACGACGACTGCCTGGAAATCGCCGTGCTGAAAGGTGACATGGGTGACGTACAACATTTTGCCGATGACGTTATTTCCCAGCGCGGCGTACGGCACGGGCATTTGCAGTGCTTGCCGAAGGAAGATTGAGTTATTTCTGAAACGCGGAAAGAAAAGATATTAACTGAACTTAATTTATAAAATTAAGTTCAGTTGCATAGATAGATCCTGTAAAGGCAGATGTTCCGCGTAATGAACGCCGCTAAAATTTATAAATGATTCAAACGCTCATTCAGCGTTTCAATAATATAGGTATTAACAGAGACTTGTTGCTGCGCAGCCGCATTATTAAGGCGTTCACTCAGCGATTCTGGATAGCGTAACGTAAAGGTCTTAATCTTTTCTGTACACGCATAAGGCTCAATACCCGCAGCTTTACAATCCTCAAGATACTCTCGCAGGGAAAGCTCCCCCTCTTTTTGCAGCCCCTGAATGCTGTCAGAGACAAAATCACAATAACCTGACAAGCCCAGGAATTTGCCACGAAATGCATTCAGTTCTGGCACATAGGTGATTACAGCAGGTTGCCCGGCAATCTCCATAGAATTTGGCGTCTTCAGTTTGATCATGGTTTTACCCCTATACTTAGTAACCAGTCACGCACGCTTTCTACAGCGCCTTTATCGGTATCTGGCGACGGATGAGGCCGATGGAAACACGCAACGCTCATATTTAGTATGAACTTACAACGCGAGCCTCTTCCTTCCTTAATTTCTCCGCCTAATGCTTTAACCAGTGACTCTATATCAGACCACTTAATCCCTTGAGGAACAGGAGATTTAAATATTTGATCCAATGTATTTTTTTGTTTCTTCCGTAAAGCCTGTACCTGTGTTCTCATGGCATGTCCTTATGACTTCACTTTATGACATCAATAGTATGACATCACAATATGAAGTCAAGTTTCCCTTCCTTACGCCATTGTCCCAATCGTCTTCCTGAATCGCAGCAGCGCGATGGTGAAAAACGCGCCGCCTATCGCCATTAGCGTAAGGAACTGCGGCCAGACGATTTCGAATCCGGCACCACGGTAGAGAATGGCTTGCGCGAGGCTAACAAAGTGTGTCGTCGGCATGGTCAGCATAATGTCCTGCACCATCTGCGGCATACTTTCGCGCGGCGTGGAGCCACCGGAAAGCATTTGTAGCGGTAGCAGCACCAGAATCACCAGCAGCCCCAGTTGCGGCATTGAGCGCGCTATCGTCCCCATAAAAATACCGATTGACGTGGTAGCAAACAGGCTGAGCGCCACGCCCAGCATAAACAGCGGGATCGAGCCTTCAATCGGTACGCCCAGCACGCCTTTTACCATCAGCACCAGCGATAATCCCGACACAACCAGCACCACCAGCCCCATCGACCAGACCTTCGCCATCATGATCTCAAACGGCGTTATCGGCATCACCAGCAGGTGTTCCACCGTGCCGTGTTCACGCTCGCGGATCAGCGCCGATCCGGTCAGCACAATCGCCAGCATGGTAATGTTGTTGATGATCGCCATCACCCCGCCAAACCACGCGGGATCGAGATTCGGGTTAAAGCGCATCCGGGTTTCCAACGATACCAACGGTTCGCTGTTATCACGGTAGCGCGCGACAAAGCTGTTCACTTCACTGTTGATAATATTCTGGATATACCCGTTGCCGGTAAATGCCTGGCTCATGCGCGTAGCATCGACGTTCACCTGAATATCCGGCTGGCGTCCGGCGAGGACATCACGCTGAAAATTAGGCGGAATATTTACCGCAAAGGTATAGCGCCCGGCGTCCAGTCCGGCATCCATCTCATCGGAGGTGATCATCTCCGGCGGCAAAAACCACGGGCGGTAGAAGCTGTTAACGATCCGGTTCGACAACTGCGATTGATCCATATCGGCAATGGCGATCGGTGCGAGATTCAACGATCCTGGCGTAACGGTTGCCGACGAGTACACCGACACCGTAAACGAGAAAACAATCAGCGTCAGCATCGCTTTATCACCAAGCAGACTGCGCAACTCTTTGATACCCAGATTAAAAATATTGCGTAAATGGCGCATCATCCCTCCTGTTTTTTCAGCAGCAGGATGCTTAAGCCCATCACCAGCGGTATGGCTATCAGCAACGGGATAAAAAGTTGCCATAAGTCCGTCAGATCCAGCGCCTTCGAAAACGTCCCGCGCGCGATAGTCAGAAAATGACTGGTGGGGTAAACCTCGCCGATCCAACGCCCCGGCCCTTCCAGCGATGCCACCGGATCGATCATCCCGGAAAACTGCGTCGCCGGAATCAACGTGATAATCGCCGTACCGAAAATGGCGGCAATCTGGCTTTTCATAAAGGTGGAGATCAGCAGCCCCATTCCGGTGGCGATGATGATATACAGCAGCGCCGCCAGGGTGAGCGTCAGGAAGCTGCCTTTATGCGGCACGCCAAACACAAACACTGACAGGGCGCAGAGCAGGAAAAAGTTCAGCATCCCCAGCGCGATGTACGGTAGCTGTTTGCCAAGCAAAAATTCACTGCGGGTGGTGGGGGTCACGTAAAGGTTGATAATCGACCCCAACTCTTTTTCCCGCACCACACTAAGGGCGCTTAGCATTGACGGGATCATCATCAGCAACAGCGGGATCACCGCCGGAACAATCGCTGGCAGGCTTTTTACATCCGGGTTATAGCGGTAGCGCGTCTCAATATTCATCAGCCCGCTTTGGCTGGCGGGCGTCGATTGCCGACTCGCCACATCCTGTAGCCAGCTCTGGTGCATCGCCTGCACGTAACCTTTTACCGTTTCGGCACGGCTGGGCATCGCACCGTCGATCCAGACACCGAGTTCCACGGGTGTACCGCGCGCGATATCTCGCCCGAAATTGGGTGGAATCTCAATCGCCACCGTGATATCGCCCGCACGCATTCGGCGGTCAAGCTCGTCATAACTGGTGAGCGGCGGCTGTTCGATAAAGTAACGGGAACCGGAGAGATTGAGCGTCCACGCCTGGCTACTGACGGTCTGGTCGCGGTCGAGCACCGCAAAGCGCAGGTTTTCCACATCCATACTGATGCCATAGCCCATTATCAGCATCAGGATCACCGTTCCCATCAGCGCCAGCGTCGAACGAACCGGATCGCGGCGCAGTTCCAGTGCTTCACGGCGGCTGTAGCTGAACAGACGACGCAGACTAAATCCCTGACGCGGGGCGTGGGTGGTGTCGTGTATCACGGGCGGCGCTTCGGCTTCGTTGCTCTGCCCTGCCGCTTCCTGCAAACAGGCGATAAATGCCTCTTCCAGACTGGCGGCTCCGCGTTTCTCAACCAGTTCCTGCGGTGTACCGCTGGCGAGCACTTTTCCGGCGTGCATCAGTGAGATACGGTCGCAACGTTCCGCTTCATTCATAAAGTGGGTGGAGATGAAGATAGTCACTTTGTCCTGGCGCGAGAGATCGACCATCAACTGCCAGAACATATCCCTCGCCACCGGATCGACGCCAGAAGTAGGCTCATCGAGGATTAACATCTCCGGGCGATGAATCACCGCTACCGCCAGTGAAAGCCGCTGACGAATGCCGAGCGGCAATGACTCAGGCAGCACATCTTCGACGTCGTTGAGCTTAAAACGCTCGCTCATTTCAGCAACTCGCGCGGGAATTTCCGCTTCAGGGATGTGAAACAAACGAGCATGTAATTCAAGGTTTTGCCGCACGGTGAGTTCGTTATAGAGCGAAAACGCCTGCGACATATAGCCAACCCGACGACGGGTATCGATATCTTTTGGATCAACAGGTTGCCCAAACAGCCACGCCTCACCTTCGCTGGCGGGCAGCAGTCCGGTAAGCATTTTCATGGTGGTGGATTTACCGCAGCCGTTCGAACCGAGGAAGCCAAAAATCTCCCCGCGTGGAATGCGGAAATTGACGTGATCAACGGCAACGAAAGAACCAAAACGCATGGTCAGATCGCGCGCTTCGATGGCAATCTCTGCGTTTTCAGGTTGATACGGTGGGATCACTACCGCCTGATGCGCCTGGCGTTGCGCTTGCGGTAACAGATTAATAAATGCTTCTTCCAGCGTGGCGCTTTGTGTTTGCTGACGCAGTTCTTCGGCGCTACCGGTCGCCAGCACTTCTCCGGCATTCATCGCCACCAGCCAGTCGAAGCGTTCGGCCTCTTCCATATAGGCGGTGGCGACCAGCACGCTCATATTGCTCTGCCGCTGGCGAATACTGTCGATGAGATCCCAGAACTGAGCGCGAGAGAGCGGGTCAACCCCCGTTGTTGGCTCATCAAGAATCAACAATTCCGGGTCGTGGATTAACGCACAGCACAGCCCAAGTTTTTGCTTCATCCCGCCGGAGAGTTTCCCTGCCGGACGATCGCGAAACGGTGCTAACCCGGTGCTGGTCAGCAGCTCATTAATTCGTACTTCCCGCTCCGCTTTGTCGTGACCAAACAGGCGGGCGAAAAAATCAACGTTTTCATACACCGACAAGGTGTGGTAGAGGTTTTTGCCCAGCCCTTGCGGCATCCAGGCGATGCGCGGGCAGACGTCGCGGCGATGCTTCGGGTCGCGCATATCGCCGCCCAATACCATCACGTTGCCCCGCTCAATGACGCGGGCACCGGAAATCAGCGATAACAAACTCGACTTCCCGACGCCGTCCGGGCCAATCAGCCCAACCATGCAGCGAGCCGGAATATCGAGAGTGATATTGTTCAGCGCAACGGTTTTTCCATAATGCTGGCTCACGCCCGCCAGTTGCGCGACAGGCGGAACGGGAACCAGTTCCAGATACGTCATTGCGGCAACCTCACCACCAGGTCTTCAGGCCACGGACGTTCTTCGTTCACCCGCACCCACGCCACGCCCGGTAAACCGGTTTTGACATATTCCAGATGTTGCTGGAGTAATTCCGGTGGGATACGCGCTTTGACGCGGAACATCAGTTTCAGCCGTTCATCGCTGGTTTCGACGGTTTTTGGCGTGAACTGGGCGACGCTGGCGACAAAACTGATGGTCGCAGGAATACGCAGATCTGGCGCGGCATCGAGGATAAGCCGTGCTTCGCCGCCTAGTTTCAGTGTGCCCGCCTGTTCGGTTGGCAGGAAGAAGGTCATATAAACGTCGCTCAGATCGACCATATTCAGCACCCGACCGCCTGCCGCCAGCACTTCGCCTGGCTCAGCAACCCGATACTGCACGCGTCCATCGCGCGGGGCTTTTAGCTCACTATCGTCGATATCTGCAGCGATACGCCGTTCAGTGGCTTGCGCAGCTTCTACACGAGTTTGTGCCTGAATGATATTGGTACGTGCCGCTTCAATAGCGGCTTTAGAAGCCGAAACCTGGGCTTTTGCCGATTCCAGCGCAGCACGGGCGCTTTCAGCGGCGGCGCGGTCATCATCCAGTTGTTGCGCAGAAATAGCCCCACTATGGGCGAGCGAGCGGGAACGCGTATGACGTTTGGCTACGGAGTCCAGTTCAGCCTGGCGTTGATTAACCAGCGACTGTGCGGCACGAGTTTCACTTTGCCGCTGTTCCAGCAAAGCCTGCGCGGCGGCAACGGCACTTTGCGCCTCTTTGATTTGCGCGATGGCTTCCAGTCGCTGCTCCTGCAACACACGAGTGTCCATCTTCGCCAGCACTTCGCCTTCGCGGACAAACTGCCCCTCTTTCACCAGAATGGTGTCGATACGCCCGGCAATTTTACTGGCGATATCCACTTCCGTCGCTTCAATGCGACCATTACTGACGGCAAACCCCTCCGGTACACCTGCCGGACGCAATAACCACCACGCCAGGACGGCCGCAACCGCCAGTAACCCGACAACCCACCACGCCAGATGGCGCTTAATCTTATCCATAATCGACCCGCCATAATCCCTGTAATTAAACGACGCGTGTTACAGCAGCCGCCGAACGATGTTCAGCGAATTTTTCCATCCGGGATGAGAAGGAAACGGCATATACGACCAGGGCGCCGCAAGATGAGCGCCAACGGGGAAGGCTTAGTGAAAACGGGTAGTAATGTTGTCATCATCAGCATTCCTGGCCGTAAATGAAACACGCATACTCATAATTGAAATCAATTAAATACTAACAGTTATATTCATGTTGTCTATTTGATTACAATCAGCTTGTGATACATCACGATGTTCTACATTTCGATTACGTTTTTAACCCAAAATATCCTTAACAGGAACGGTGACTATCACACAGCGTTATTATTCTCTTGTGTACAAATATCTTAACGAAAGGTAATAAGGTATTTTTGCGAAAAGAGGGTGGATGAGAAAAAGCAGCGTTTTAAGCAACGATGAAAAATAAGGAAAAGATATTAATTCAGAATTAGCTGTAGGATAAATATTTATTTGCCAGCATTAACTCGCCTATAAAATTCAATACTCAGAACAATAAATCCGGTTATAGTAAAGTTACTTTTTACAATTAGTGGTATCTCATTGTTATATTTAATTGACTAAAAATACTACTTACACGCTTTCTGACATTAGCGGAAACGCATATGGAGATTGAGATGAACATATATATCGGATGGTTGTTTAAATTAATCCCTTTGATAATGGGTATAATATGCATCGCGTTAGGTGATTTTGTATTAGCAGGTTCTGGGCAAAGTGAATATTTCGTTGCAGGGCATGTTTTAATTTCTCTTTCTGCAATATGCCTGGCGTTGTTCACTACTGCATTTATTATCATCTCTCAGTTAAATCATGGTGTGAATAAATTCTACAACACGCTATTTCCTATTATTGGTTATGCAGGTTCCGTTGCAACGATGATTTGGGGATGGTCTCTGCTGGCAAGCGATAATGTGATGGCGGATGAATTTGTTGCCGGGCACGTTATTTTTGGTGTTGGGATGATTGCCGCCTGCGTATCAACCGTCGCGGCATCTTCCGGGCATTTTCTGCTCATCCCGAAAAACTCAGCAGGTAGTAAAAGCGATGGAACTCCGCTTCAGGCTTATTCTTCGTTTATTGGTAATTGCTTAATTGCCGTGCCACTACTTCTGACTCTCTTTGGTTTCCTCTGGTCAGTTACGCTTTTGCGTAGTGCAGATATTACAGCGCATTATGTTGCAGGCCATGTACTCCTGGGGCTAACGGCAATTTGCGCTTGTCTTATTGGTCTGGTCGCCACCATTGTTCATCAAACGCGGAACACATTCTCAGAGAAAGAACATTGGCTCTGGTGTTATTGGGTTATTTTGCTCGGCTCACTTACCGTTATTCAGGGTATCTACGTATTAATCAGTTCAGATGCAAGCGCCCGTCTGGCACCCGGCATTATTCTCATTTGTCTGGGAATGATCTGCTACAGTATTTTCTCCAAAGTGTGGTTGCTGGCGTTAGTCTGGAGACGCTCCTGTTCATTAACCAACAGAATACCAATGATACCGGTATTTACCTGTCTGTTTTGCCTGTTCCTCGCGGCGTTCCTTGCTGAAATTGCGCAAATCGATATGGCTTACTTTATTCCCTCGCGGGTTCTGGTGGGCTTGGGTGCAGTATGTTTTACGCTGTTTTCAATTGTTTCTATATTAGAAGCGGGTTCTGCGAAAAAATAATGGCTCTCGCCGGGTTGTGGTTATGCTACAGCCCGGCGAATATTAATACTTCCCGTTATTCACGCAGCACTCTTCACGCAGAAAACTAATAATTCCTTCCAGAACATCATATTGCGAGACACACATCAACGTGCGACTTTCGCGGTTTTGCTTAACCAGACCAACGGATACCAGCGCCGAGATATGGTGGCTTAAGGTCGATGCGGGGATCGCAAGCTCCTTCTGTAACTCGCCTACCGGCATCCCGCGCTCTCCCGCTTTGACCAAATGACGAAAAATAAACAAACGGGTCGGATGACCTAATTCTTTCAGTGCCTTAGCGACATCTTCCAGTTCCATAAGTAGTTTCTCCGGTTAATTGATATTTCGATGATACCAGAAATATCTTGCTCATCGCTCATCATTTCGATAATTTTAGAAATATAGTTTTATAGAGGATATAAAATGTTTGAATGGTTACCAGGGCTGCGCGACGCCGCCGGGATGTTCCTGTTCTTAGCCGTAGAGCTATCGTTACTTTTTCTTCTTATCAGTGCTGGTGTCAGCGTAATCCGTCAGAAAATCCCGGATCATAAGATCCAGAAAATGATGGGTGCGCGTAAAGGGCGCGGTTATTTGCTGGCAGCAATGTTAGGTGCAGTGACTCCGTTTTGCAGTTGCTCAACCATTCCCATGCTTCGCGGTCTTCTTTCTGCAAAAGCGGGATTTGGCCCAACGCTCACCTTTTTGTTTGTATCACCATTACTCAACCCGATTATCGTCGGGCTAATGTGGGCAACATTTGGCTGGAAGGTAACGTTGCTGTACGCCGTTATTGCGTGCGGTGTTTCGCTGAGCGCCAGTTTGTTACTGGATTTTGTTGGCTTCGAACGATACGTCATACCGGCGAAGGGGAGCAACGCGAGCTGCTGCAAACCGGTGTCCGATAAACCCGTTATTAACTTGCGCTCCTCGACGTTTACGCCGCAAACCACATCTTGCTGTACCGCAAAACCTGCTGTTAATTGCTGTAGTGCAGCCAAAACGGCTCCCCCCAGCCTGCTGAATCAGGCAATAAAGGATGCATGGCTGCAATTTAAAGAAGTGCTGCCCTATCTGTTAATTGGGGTACTAATTGGCTCATTTATTTACGGCTTTATTCCAGCGCAATGGATTGCAGCACATGCCGGAACGGATAATCCACTGGCCATCCCCTTGAGCGCGGTTATAGGTATCCCGCTCTATATACGTGCAGAGGCCGTAATTCCCCTCGCGTCGGTATTAATGACCAAAGGCATGGGGATGGGAGCTGTAATGGCACTCATCATCGGTAGCGCGGGTGCCAGCTTAACAGAAGTTATTTTGCTGAAATCGATGTTTCGCACGCCGATGATTATTGCCTTTCTGATGGTAATTTTAGGAATGGCAGTGGTCATGGGATATGTAACGCAGACGTTATTCTGAGGCTGTAGCGTTAAAAAAAGTTTCAATATTTGACATGAAAATAATGTCACTAAAAACACAACAAATTGATATGTAACGATATCTACATGTGACAAAAAACAAATTCAGAGAACCGGATAATCCAGATATCCATCTTTACCGCCGCCAAAGAATTTCTCTTTGATGGGCGCATTCAGCGGTAAATCGTTTTCCAGACGATGCGGAAGATCCGGGTTGGCAATAAACGGACGACCAAAACCAATCAGATCCGCCCAGCCGTTAGCCAGAGCCTCTTCGGCGCGCGCTTTGGTGTATTTACCGGAGTAAATCAGCGTGCCGTGGAAAATTATACGCAGCGCTTCTTTAAAGGCCGCAGGCATCACCGGCGCATCTTCCCAGTCGGCTTCGGCAATATGGATATAGGCAATCCCCAGCTCGTTCAGTACGCTTGCCGCCGCGAGGTAGGTCGCTTCCGGCGTATCGTCTCTGGAGCCCATCAGCGTAGTCAGCGGCGCGAGACGAATTCCTACACGCTCTTTACCAATCGCCGAAGAGACAGCTTCCACCACCTCTTTCATAAAGCGCAGACGATTTTGCAGCGAGCCGCCGTATTCGTCATCACGCAGGTTGGCCTGCGAGTCAATGAACTGGTTAATGAGATAGCCGTTCGCGCCGTGCAACTCAATACCGTCAAAGCCAGCGGCAATCGCATTACGCGCCGCCTGTGCATAGTCATCAACGATAGACGGGATCTCTTCCAGCGTCAGTGCACGTGGTATGTCATGCTGAACCATCTCGCCAACGCCGTTCTCCGGACCACGGCCTTCCACATCGACAAACACTTTTACCCCTTCGGCCTGAATCGCCGAAGAGGACACCAGTGCGGCGCCGTTCGGTTGCAGCACGGTATGAGACACGCGACCGACGTGCCACAGCTGAGCAAAAATTTTACCACCTGCGTGATGTACCGCATCGGTCACTTTTTTCCAGCCAGCAATCTGCGCCTCAGAATAAATACCCGGCGTCCAGGCATAACCCTGCCCCTGCTGGCTGATTTGCGTACCTTCGCTGATGATAAGTCCAGCACTGGCACGCTGCGCGTAATAGTCCGCCATCATGTCAGTCGCAACGTCACCCGCACCGGCGCGGGAACGCGTCATCGGTGGCATTACAATACGGTTTTTTAATGGCAACGCATTCAGCGCATATTTAGCAAATAACATAATGGGTTCCTCGCGCGATTATTTATACAGTTCGGCACTCATGGTGACGGTATTGCCCATGCGAGCGCTGGTAATTTTGTATTCGGAGGCGTTCATCTCTTTCGCTTTCTGCGCAATAACCGCTTCCGCAGAATCCAGTGTTGTACCGGTTGCTGTCACGCTTTGCGCCGATGCGTTAAACGCCGCGACAGAGAAAAGAGAAGCCGTAAAAATTGCGATGATCTTTTTCATGTTTATATTCCAGTGTGTCTTAATTGTTTGGCGTTTATTAACGCGATGGGGAGAGAATACGCCTGCTGTCTGATAACATAAATGATACAAATGACAATAGACTATTCTGTTTTTGTTAATAATCAGACGCCGGACATTCCGATGCCTGTCGATCGCATCAGGCAACAAAGTTGTCCTTCAGCGCCTTGAGACCATCCTGATAGATGCCGGTAAACAGCGCCTCGGCCTCTTCGTTCGTCACATTCACCGGGGTGAATTCACCGAACCATTCCACACGGGAAACCTGGCTGTCGGCGGTTTCATGAACGGTAATGGTGGAGAGGTAATCCACCACCGGGAACGGTGCCTGAATAATGGAATAGGTATAACTGCGTTGACGGTTATCAAACGCTTCCAGACGTTCAACCACAGTGCCACCGTCAGAGGTTGTCAGCGAACGAACGCGACCACCTTCTGTCACCACACTTTTCGGGATGAATGGCAGCCAGTCTGGCAGCGCATCAAAGCCGCCTATCAATTGCCATACGGCGTCGGCAGAAGCCGGGATTTCGATCGATACAGTTGTTTTAGCCATGATAATTTTCTCTTAATTTATAGGGTTACATAGTCAGGGTGTCGACGACGCCGCCATCGACGCGCAGGGCTGCCCCTGTGGTTGCCGAGGAAAGCGGTGACGCGAGATAAACCGCCAGATTCGCCACTTCTTCCACATCCGCCGCACGCTGGATGATGGAGCTCGGACGCGAGGTTTTAACAAACTCATCGGCCTGTTCACGCGCACTGCGTCCCGACTGTGCAGCGGCATCCGCCAGCATCTCTTTCAGGCCATCGGTAAAGGTTGGCCCTGGCAGAATGGCGTTGACGGTCACACCGGTCCCCGCCAGTCGTTTCGCCAGACCATGAGAGACCGCCAGATTCGCGGCTTTGGTGACGCCGTAGTTGATCATGTCGCCAGGGATTGCCACGCCGGATTCAGACGAGACAAAGATAATCCGCCCCCAGCCCTGTTCCGTCATGCCTGGCGCATAGTGACGCGCCAGACGAACGCCGGAGAGGACGTTGACGTTATAGAAGTGCATCCACTCATCATCCGGCACGCTAAAGAAATCTTTATCGTTGAAAATCCCCAGATTATTGACCAGCACATCAGCCGTTGGGACTGCAGCGATCAGCGCAGCCACGCCGTCTTCGGTGCTGAGATCGGCCACCACGCCACGCAGTGACGCTGTGGGAGTTTGTGCCGCAATCGCAGCCATGGCGTCATCAACGCCGCTCTGTTTACGGCCGACGACAACCACCGTTGCGCCTGCTTTTGCCAGTCCGGCGGCGATACCCTGCCCAATGCCGGAGGTTGAGCCGCTGACCACCGCGACTTTACCTGTCAGATCCAGTTTCATCGTTTTCTCACCAGGTTGATTAACGGGTCGGCAGCGGAGCGTTTCCCGCAACCAGATTTTGACGGCGCATTTCTGCCCAGAATTCAGCCGGAACAGGCGCATTCAGTGCAGCCAGATCTTCTGCCATACGGCCAGGACGGCTGGAGCCAGGAATAACCGCCGCAACGGCCGGGTTTGCCAGCGCAAACTGCAGCGCAGCTGCTTTAACGTTCACATTGAAACGTGTGGCAATGGCGTTAATTTGCGCCACTTTCTGCTGGATGGCCGCAGAGGCTTTCTGATATTCAAAGTGCTCGCCGCCTGCCAGTACGCCAGAGCTGTACGGACCGCCGACAACGATATCCACGTTCTGTTCCAGTGCTTCTGGCATCAGGCGTTGCAGCGCACGTTCGTGATCAAGCAGGGAATAACGCCCCGCCAGCAGGAACGCATCTGGCTTCGGTTCGTCCAGCGCCAGCGTCAGTTCGCAAGGTTCGACGCGGTTCACACCCAGTCCCCAGGCTTTAATCACACCTTCGTCACGCAAACGTGTCAGCGCACGAAACGCACCGGTACGAGCAATGTTGAACTGCTCCAGCCAGCTGTCACCGTAGAAGTCCTGCGCCGGGTCGTGGATCCAGACAATATCCAGACGGTCTGTTTTCAGGCGTTTCAGGCTGTCTTCAATCGAGCGCAGCGTGGCGTCAGCAGAGTAGTCATTCAGAATTTTGTTTTTCAGGCCGTGTTCGAACAGGCCACCTTTTTCACCGAAATCACGTTTTGCCGGATCTTCCATTTCGTCCAGCATGATGCGGCCGACTTTGCTGCTCAGAACGTATTCATCGCGTGGATACTGAGACAGCGCTTCACCCATGCGGATTTCAGAAAGGCCAGAGCCGTACAGCGGCGCGGTATCGAAGTAACGCACGCCCAGGTTCCAGGCTTCGCTCACGGTGGCGTGGGCCTCTTCTTCCGGAATGGCACGGAACATGTTGCCGAGCGGTGCGCCGCCTAAACCAATTTTGCCGGGAAGTAAATTTTTGATACTCATAAGATGTCCTCAATTATTCGGTTTGGGTTCGGGCGTTTTTTTGCTATCGCCCTGTGACGTGGATCACATTACCTTGCGAGGTTGTGACTTGATAGGACATAATTCGTCTGACTTAAGTCCTTTGTGGTCTAACATGATTGATTTACGCCAACTGAAGTACTTCGTGGTGGTCGCAGAAGAAGAGCACGTGGGACGCGCAGCCGAGCGATTACATATCTCGCAATCACCGCTGAGCCGCCAGATTGCACAACTGGAAGAACGGCTGGGACTGATGCTGTTTGAGCGTAATCAGCAGCGCATTCGCCTGACCGCTGATGGACAGACATTCCTTGCCGAAACACGTTCGTTGCTGACACACGCCAACCGCCTGGAGTCGTTAGGCAAACGCCTGGGACGGGGGGAAGATGGTGGCTTGTGTATTGGCTATATTGAAAACGCCATGCATTCCGGTGTGCTTTCTACGGCGCTACGTACGTTACGTGTATCGCGTCCGAATGTGCATATCGCACTTTACAGCCAACCACCAGCCACCCAGATTGAAGGCCTGCGCCAGCGCAGTCTCGATTTTTCTCTGGTCGATACGCCGCCCGCCGACAGCGAGCAGGATCTGGAATATATTCAGGTTCTGGATGATCGAATGTTGTTGGCCTTACCGCAAAATCATCCTCTGGCGCAGGAGGAAAACCTTGTCGCATCGCAACTTGGCGATCAGCAGTGGATTGCGGTGATTCATAACGACGATGCGCATTCTCGCGATCATTTTGTCGCCGCCTGTGTTAACGCCGGGTTTAATCCTGATATTCGCCTGGAAGCGGGTGAACCACTCACGGCATTAGGTCTGGTCGCTGCGGGATTAGGTCTGGCCTTAATTCAACATAGTCTGCGTCATAATGCGCCGGAAGGGGTGGTATTACGTGAATTGCCGTGGATGAATTATTCAACGCAATTATGGGCAGCATGGCATAAAGCCAACCAACGTCCGCTGGTTTCCCATTTCCGCCAGATTCTGCGCGGTGAATAAAACGTTAAGCGGGAACCATTAGTTCCCGCTTCCCGGCCTTGATGTTGATAACGGCGCCGAATTTTTATTATTTATTCACAGCCGCCAAATCCTGCGCACAAGCCCATGCGCTCGACCACGCCCACTGGAAGTTATAGCCCCCCAGCCAGCCGGTGACGTCCATCACTTCACCAATGAAGTACAGCCCCGGCACTTTGCGCGCTTCCATTGTCCGTGAAGAGAGTTCGTTGGTGTCCACACCGCCGAGCGTCACTTCGGCGGTGCGATAGCCTTCGGTGCCGTTGGGCTGCACACGCCATTCGGTTAATGTGGTAATCAGCGCCTGTTGATCACGCACGTTGAGCTGTTTTAGCGAGACATCCGGGATTTGCCCCAGTTGTTGTAACCGTTCAACCAACCGTTTCGGCAGATGAACCGCTAGGGTGTTCTTCAGGCTCTGGTTTGGATGTACGTTACGCTGCTCATTAAGGAAGGTTTCGAGATCCACATCCGGTAGCAGATTGATGCTGACAAATTCGCCCGGCTGCCAGTAGCTGGAAATCTGTAATACCGCAGGACCGGACAAGCCACGATGAGTGAAGAGTAAGTTCTCGCGAAATACGGTGCCGTTTTCAGCGGTGATCACCGAAGGCACCGCCACGCCCGCCAGCACCTGTAACTCTTCCAGCAACGGTTTATGCAGGGTGAATGGCACCAGGCCAGCGCGGGTTGGCAACACGTTGAGGCCAAATTGTTCGGCAATCTTATAACCGAACGGCGATGCGCCCAGACCAGGCATCGAGAGACCTCCGGTGGCAATGATCAGTTTATCGCAGCCGACGGTCATACCGTTCAGTTCAAGCGTAAACCCCGTTTCATCCTTTGCCACACTCAGCACTTCGCTGCGCAATCGGAAGGTCACATTACCCTTTTCACACTCATCCACCAGCATGTCGACAATCTGCTGTGCAGAGTCATCACAGAAGAGTTGTCCTAACGTTTTCTCGTGCCAGGCGATGCCGTGTTTATTGACCAGATCAATGAAATCCCACTGGGTAAAGCGGGCGAGAGCTGACTTACAAAAATGCGGATTCTGGCTCAGATAGGCGCCAGGTTCGACATAAAGGTTGGTAAAGTTGCAGCGCCCACCGCCAGACATGAGGATTTTGCGCCCCGGTTTTTTACCATTATCAATCAGCAAAACTCTGCGTCCCGCCTGACCTGCCAGCGCAGAACAGAACATACCAGCCGCACCAGCGCCTATAATAATGGCATCAAACCTTTCCACGTTGCGCTCCTCTTAGAAAAAACGGGCGTGAATTGTAAAGATTCCTCAGTGGTCGCACCAGCATCAATATTACTTAGGGGAAGTATTTACCTGAATTATATAAGATAATTATTTTTTGAGTGAAAATCATACAGGAGGCAAATCAAAAAAATCTATATTTCACTTTGCCCGCGCCGCGAAAGTCACTGATAATGCGCCGCGTTCATGTCCTCAAAATGGCGTAACGTCCTATGCTACATTTGTTTGCTGGCCTGGATTTGCATACCGGGCTGTTATTATTGCTTGCACTGGCTTTTGTGCTGTTCTACGAAGCCATTAATGGTTTCCATGACACAGCCAACGCTGTGGCAACTGTCATCTATACCCGCGCGATGCGTTCTCAGCTCGCAGTGGTTATGGCGGCAGTGTTCAACTTCCTGGGTGTTTTGCTGGGTGGTCTTAGTGTTGCCTATGCCATTGTGCATATGCTACCGACAGACTTGCTGCTTAATATGGGATCGTCCCATGGTCTCGCCATGGTGTTCTCTATGTTGCTGGCGGCGATTATCTGGAACCTGGGTACCTGGTACTTTGGTTTGCCTGCATCCAGCTCCCATACGCTGATTGGCGCAATCATCGGTATTGGTTTAACCAATGCGTTGATGACCGGTACGTCAGTGGTGGATGCACTCAATATCCCGAAAGTATTAAGTATTTTCGCATCTCTGATCGTTTCCCCTATTGTCGGCCTGGTGTTTGCTGGCGGTCTGATTTTCTTGCTGCGTCGCTACTGGAGCGGCACTAAGAAACGCGCCCGTATCCACCTGACCCCAGCGGAGCGTGAAAAGAAAGACGGCAAGAAAAAGCCGCCGTTCTGGACGCGTATCGCGCTGATCCTTTCCGCTGTCGGCGTGGCGTTTTCTCACGGTGCGAACGATGGTCAGAAAGGCATTGGTCTGGTTATGCTGGTGCTGATTGGCGTCGCACCAGCGGGCTTCGTGGTTAATATGAATGCCTCAGGCTACGAAATCACTCGTACCCGTGATGCAATCAACAACGTGGAAGCTTATTTTGAGCAACACCCTGCGCTGCTGAAACAGGCTACCGGTGCTGATCAGTTAGTACCGGCTCCGGAAGCTGGCGCAACGCAACCTGCGGAGTTCCATTGCCATCCGTCGAATACCATTAACGCGCTCAACCGCCTGAAAGGCATGTTGACTACCGATGTGGAAAGCTACGACAAGCTGTCGCTTGACCAACGTAGCCAGATGCGCCGCATTATGCTGTGCGTTTCTGACACCATCGACAAAGTGGTGAAAATGCCTGGCGTCACAGCAGATGATCAGCGTCTATTGAAGAAACTGAAGTCCGATATGCTGAGTACCATCGAGTACGCTCCGGTGTGGATCATCATGGCGGTCGCGCTGGCGTTAGGTATCGGTACGATGATTGGCTGGCGTCGCGTGGCAACGACTATCGGTGAGAAAATCGGTAAGAAAGGCATGACCTACGCTCAGGGGATGTCTGCCCAGATGACGGCTGCGGTGTCTATCGGCCTGGCGAGTTATACCGGGATGCCGGTTTCCACCACTCACGTACTCTCCTCTTCCGTAGCGGGGACGATGGTTGTTGATGGTGGCGGCTTACAGCGTAAAACAGTAACCAGCATTCTGATGGCGTGGGTGTTTACTCTCCCGGCTGCGATACTGCTCTCCGGCGGGCTGTACTGGATCTCCTTGCAGTTCCTGTAATCGCACGCATAAAAATGAGCGGGTCAGTTTTCTGACCCGCTTTTTTTATGCGTTATTGCTGTGGTACTTAATGCCAGATCATCAATGCAATCAGGCTTACCACGACCAGACCACACAATGCGCTGGTCAGAATAAACTGCCGACGCACACGCTCGCAGCGACGAATAAATTCATCATCGTGATGATCGCGATACCTCTGAGCATAGATATACCAAACGAGACGCACCTGTTTGTTAGGTTGGCCATGTGAGGTAAAAAAGCCCCCTCCATCTACATATTGATAGAGCAATGGATCGCAATTACGCAGTACCACTAACAACGCGCGTAGTGATGAGAAATAGCGCGCCATGTTAACAATGCAAACGACACATAAAGCCCAAAATAATGCGACGGTGCTTATCATACCTCCTCCCCGGCGACCGGCCCACGGAGTTCCACTCCGGGGCTACCGCTCCCGATACGCTGCCAATCAGTTAACACCAGGTCCTGGAGAAACCGCTTTTGTCGTGACGCACATCCGAGCGGCTCTATAGATAGTGTAGGAGATCAGCTTGTTTTTTTTCCATAAGGTTAACCACTATCAATATATTCATCTCGAAAATTTGATTATCTGATTGGTAAGCAAGGCGGATTGACGGATCATCCGGGTCGCTATAAGGTAAGGATGGTCTTAACACTGAATCTTTACGGCTGGGTTAGCCCCGCGCACGTAGTTCGCAGGACGCGGGTGACGTAACGGCACAAGAAACGCTAGCTGGCCAGTCATCGACAACTTTATGGAAGGAGTAACACTATGGCTTATAAACACATTCTCATCGCGGTCGATCTCTCCCCGGAAAGCAAAGTTCTGGTAGAGAAAGCAGTCTCTATGGCTCGCCCCTACAATGCGAAGGTTTCTCTGATCCACGTAGATGTAAACTACTCTGACCTATACACCGGGCTTATTGATGTGAATCTGGGTGATATGCAGAAACGCATCTCCGAAGAGACTCATCACGCGCTGACCGAGCTCTCCACCAACGCAGGTTACCCAATCACTGAAACCCTAAGCGGCAGCGGCGATCTGGGTCAGGTTCTGGTGGATGCAATCAAGAAATACGATATGGATCTGGTTGTTTGTGGTCATCACCAAGACTTCTGGAGCAAACTGATGTCTTCCGCGCGTCAACTGATCAACACCGTTCACGTTGATATGCTGATTGTTCCGCTGCGCGACGAAGAAGAATAATCATCCCCTCCCGACTTGCTCCCGACGCCCGCTTATGCGGGCGTTCTGCTTTTGCGCACTCCTGGCCTGCAGGCTCATAGATACATAGAGCTATCCAAATTTTCAGCACTTCAAAAATCAGAATCTAAAACCACCTTACTTCAAACAACCAGCATGATTAGCTGGTTATTTTCTGTAGAAATAGTGGGTGATGCTGCCAACT